>CAYJNF010000369.1:0-4326 GCA_964370915.1 uncultured Chitinophagales bacterium | reverse complement strand
GTGCAATCGTACTCAAGAACCCTCTGCTCAACGCGTTCGCGTATCCCAACGGTGTGCTCTACATTCATACGGGCATTCTCGCAAAGATGGAAAACGAGTCCCAGCTGGCAATCCTGCTCGGTCATGAGATGAGTCATGCACTCTTCAAGCACACCCTGAACAGCATTCACAATGTCCAAACCACAGCAAGCGTGCTCTCCATCCTGCAGATCGCCACAATGCTGCCGTTTGGGTATGGTGGAATTGCCAATATATTCGGCAACATCGGCGGACTTGCTGCGGTCTCCGGCTATTCAAAAGAGAGCGAGCGACAGGCGGACACAAGTGGTCTTGGTCTGATGGCCCGCGCAGGCTATAACGTTCGCGAGGCCCCGAAGATCTTTATGCGTTTGGAAAAGGACGTCGAGGAGCAGAACACTAAAGAGCCCTTCTTTTTCGGTTCGCATCCGAAACTGAACGACAGAATCCACAATCTTGCCGAACTGGTTGAAACACGTTTCAGTTCTTTCCTCAGCACATCAGGGACAGAGCGGCTGAATACGATTCTACAATCGGTCATCCTCGAAAATGCTGTTCTCGATCTTTCGATGGGGCGATTTTCCTCGGCGCGCAAGGCCGCCTGTACCGTTCTGGAAACCGATTCCGTCAGCGCAAAAGCCATGTTCCTCTTGGGCGAGTATTACCGTCAGCGCAACAGAGGCATGACATCGGATTGTGATTCGGCGCTTGCGGAGTATTCCAGAGCGATTTCTCACGATAGTACCTTCGCACATTCGTTCAAAGCAAAGGGTTTGCTGCTGTACAAGCGCGGTGAGAAGGAAGAAGCGGCTCGATACTTTGCAGAATATCTGCGTCTTCATCCGGACGCGGAGGACAAGAAGTACATTGAGTTCTACATGAATAACAAATAACTCTTGGAGAAAACCTCATGCTACACAGAATCCTTACGGCTTTTGCTCTCGCATTGATCCTGTATGGGTGCAGTCCGTGGAGTGTTATCGGCGGACCGTATTCAGAACGCTCGAACAACTTCAATGTGAATCTTCCGACGCAATGGAAGAAATTCAACGAAGCAAAAGATATGCTCGTGATAACGAATGACGGACTTTCTTTAAACCAAATTCGGATCGAGAGAAAAGCGCTCGGGAAGCCGCTGACAAACACCAAGAAGAGTCTCGAGAAGAACATGCTGCCGCAGGAAGCCGCCGAAGTGTTGATTGATGATCTCGTTTCCGACTTTGAACGAGGCAACAAAAAAGTGCTGGAAAACTCTCCTGAAATGGTAAGCGGAAAGCCCGGCTTCAAGATCGTGACGCAATTCCAGACACAGGATGGATTGAAAAAGAAGATGACAATGTACGGCTTCTTGAACAGTTCATCGGCGTACGTTCTTTCGTATCTCGCACCCGTACGGCATTACTACGATAAGAACTATGCGGACTTCGAAAAGGTGAAGGAGTCGTTCACGCTCATCGATGCCGATAAGTAAGGCATGTTGGCCACAGATCGGTAAAGTTGTTGCCGTGCCATCAGACGCTAAAAGCACGAGGATACAGGCAGTGAACTTCGGCGTGAAGTCATAAGGCTGTTAGGTATCGCCTTTGGGGGGCGGAAAAAAGGGCTGCACTTGCAGCCCTTTTCTGTTTTGCTAAACGGAGAGTTTACCTGACAAGCAGCATCTTCTTTGTCTCCACAAAAGATCCCGCCTCCAGTTTGTAGAAGTATAACCCGCTTGCGAGACCCGTTGCGTTGAACGACGCTTCGTACGTACCGGACTCCAGGCTTTCGTCCACAAGCGCAGCCACTTCCCGTCCGACCACATCATACACACGAAGCGACACATGCAATGCCGCGTGGTTCAACGGAATGCTGAACCGGATTCTTGTTACCGGATTAAACGGATTGGGATAGTTCTGTTCCAAAACAAATTTCTCCGGAACACCCGCCGCAATCTCCCGCACGCTTGCCGTACCCATCGAGTCGATGCGCATGGCAAGTGCCTGAATTCCCGCGAAGCCCATGGAGCCGATACGTGTGCCGAACGCCGTTGTCGTATCAATGACAATCAGCGTGTCGATTTGCGACGAGGTCCCTTTCAGGCCGTACAGTTTTCCGCGTGCGTCGAACGCAATGTACGCGGTGATGTTGTTTCCGCCGGAACTCCCGACATATGTTGTGTCGCCGTTGGCCGGATTGATCGTGTACACGCGATCGCGACCCGTCAGCGGCGGACGAACCGTCGCCCAGATCTTTCCAGTGATCGGATTCAAGGCCAATCCTGAATAGATCATGCCGGTCGAAGTTCCGATATACGTCGTGTCGCCGGTGGTTATGTTCACGCGGTAGAGACGTCCGTTGTTCGTTCCGGCAAATAACGATCCATCATTCGCAAACGTTACGGCACGCGCATTCGGGACAAGCAAAGTCTTCGCCGGCAGTGCATCACCACCGACTGCGCTCAGTCGATAGAGTGACGTTGAGACGCCCGTCGTGAACACTCCATAAATTTCTCGCGTGGTTGGATGAATTGTCGTCCCATGAATTTCACCAAGCCCGGTCTCGCCAATCACCGTGGCTGCCCCGGTGTTGGTGTTGATGGTGTACAACGAGCTTGTTGCCGGTGGACCGGATGCTGCGTACAGCACTCCCGCCGTTGCCCGGCCGATAACAACGCCCTTCCCGAGATGTGTAATGTTCAGTGTGGGAGTATTTCCATCATTGCTGAGAATCCGAATTGTATCTCTCACCACGCCATGCGCGGTTGGCCTGAAATAGACTTTGAACTTCACCGAATCATACGTCACCAGTGTCCGGGGAAACGCCGGCAGGTTGAGCAGGTTGTATGCCGATTGGCTTTTTGTGATGTTTGAGATGACAAGATTGCTTGCTCCGATATTCGCGAGGGTAACTTCAAGAGTGTCGCTGGACCTTGTAGCTTCGACTCTTCCAAAATCGCGGGACGTTGTGGATGATGCAATCCGCGCTCCCGGGTAGGGAACAAAGCGTGTCCCATGTACCCAGACACCCCACGTATTCGTTGCGGCCGCATACTCAGTGAGGAACCACACGTTGTTCTTGTCCGCCGGATCGAGAGCCGCTCCCATGTAATCGCCCCAGCGATTGCGCGTGCCACCAAACGTCACGACATAGTTACCAGCACCGGGACGCATTGTTTCCGAAGGACGCAACCCCGGCGCATCGGTATTCAACCGCCAGGTGAAGTACGCCCCGGCATATTCCGTGTTGGCACTCCGGCTGAACGTAATGCCGATGTTCTTGTCTTTGTCTGCGATCAGCGCCGGATAGAAGTAGTAGTATCCCGTCGCACCGTACGCGACGTCCTCCGCCGCCGTGTTGGTGATGGTGTTGATGCGAACGTAGCGCGCGGCTGATGTTCCGCCGCTTGCCACCGCGTGAACGATCCACAACGCACTATCACGATACACCGGCTCATTCCGGATATAGGAAGAGCCGCCATCGATAGGCGTCGAAGCTCCACCAAGTTGATCGACATTCGGCGCATTACTCCACGCCGTGACCGGAACGTGCACGCACGAGATGGTGGGAGATGTGAGCGGGTTGGTTATGCGATACACGGCAAAGTATGTCCCGCCAGTAAAGTTTGGTTTCCCCACGAGATAGTATTCGTTCGGACTTGTATACACCACCGCTGGCCGTGTGCCGAACACATCATTACCATTATTGTCGCGCAGACCCCAGAAATCGGTCCACGAAATTGCACCGGCAGTGTTTGCATAGAACTGAGCCTTCGCCATAATGCGAATGCGGACGCCCTGGTAGCCGCTGTTGTTGAATCCAAATTGATTGTTGGTGAAATAGAATGCTTGCTGGTCGTAGCCAACACCCTGATAGTCCGCCCAGGCAGCATTTGATGTTGAACCGTAGACATTCGAGGGAAGCGACCAGTTGTACCAAATGCCGAGCGGATTGCTGTCGTCGGACACCGAGACAAGGAAGGCGCCCGTTTGTGCCGCGTCATTCTGATGCAGCCACACCATGATCCAGCGATTTGCAAAATGATCGTAATGCACTTTCGGGTCGAATGCGCCGGGATCTGATCCGAATGCACTGGTATACCACGCATCTGCCGTGATGGTCTTTAACGTCGTCCCGTTCTTGTCCGAAATGCGGAATGATGTATTTACCACTTGAAGAACATGATTGGGTCCAACGGCAACATGAGGGTCAGGCGGAATGCTGTTCGTTTGAGGAATTCCCTGCCACGTTGCAACTGTTACCGGTGGCGGACCAGTCGGTTCATCGGATGTCACCGAGCCGTCCCTGACAAAGTTCGAACCTTCAGGC
>CAYJNF010000368.1:0-4333 GCA_964370915.1 uncultured Chitinophagales bacterium | reverse complement strand
CGAAGCATGCGTCCAAGACTGCGGAGAATGTTCTTCGATCGGCAGTCTCCAATCTGCAGAACAAGGACGAAGGCGGGCGATTGGAAACATCAGAGATGGTCGTCAAGGAAGCCTTTGTAGATGCGGGCATGACCATGAAGCGGATCAGCCCCGCACCGATGGGACGCGCGTATCGTATTCGCAAGCGCTCAAACCACGTCACGATTGTGGTGAGTGCCGACAAGGAAGCAAAGAAGGCAGCGCCGAAATCAAAGGCAGCGAAGTCGCAGCCGGCAAGAGCAAAGCAAGAGCCGAAACCAAAGGCTGCCGCGAAATCCAAGGCGCCGAAGAAAGCGCAAACTCCAGCAACAGACGAAACGAAGTAAACCCGGTAAGGAGAAATCATTTGGGACAGAAAGTTAATCCGATAGGACTGAGATTAGGCGTCATCCGCTCGTGGGACTCCAACTGGTACGATGACAAATCGTTCTCCGGAAAACTCCAGGAGGACATGACGATTCGCAGCTACGTTCGCAATCGTTTGAAAAAGGCGGGCATCTCACGAATTCTGATTGAACGGACTCCCAAGCGCGCGGTTATTACCATCAACACCTCGCGTCCCGGCATTGTGATCGGCAGAAGCGGCAAAGAAATTTCGCAGCTTGAAGAAGAGCTGAAGAAGATCACGAGCAAGGAAGTGAAGATCCTGATCAATGAGATCAAACGGCCCGAGCTTGACGCATATCTTGTTGCCGAGAATATTGCCCAGCAGCTGGAAGGTCGAATCGCATTCCGCCGGGCGATGAAGAACGGCATTACCGCGGCAATGCGCATGGGCGCCGAAGGCGTTCGTGTGATGACATCCGGCCGGCTCGGTGGTGCGGAAATGGCGCGACGTGAACAGTACAAGGAAGGCCGTATTCCGTTGCACACGCTGCGCGCAGACATCGATTACGCGACCGCAACAGCCCGTACGGTGTACGGCGCCATTGGTGTGAAAGTGTGGATTTGCAAAGGTGAAGTGATTGGCAGGGGCGATTCTCAACAGTCACTTGCACGCAAGAGTCAGTAAGGAGTAGAATGTTATGTTGATGCCGAAGAGAGTAAAGTACAGAAAAACCCAACGTGGCCGGATGCGGGGCACAGCCATTCGTGGCTCGAAAATCGATTTTGGTGATTTCGGGCTGAAGGCTCTTGAGCCGGGATGGATCACGCAGCGGCAGATCGAAGCCGCCCGCGTAACGCTGGCGCGCATGATGAAGCGCGAGGGCAAAGTGTGGATTCGCATTTTCCCCGACAAACCTGTCACGGCAAAGCCCGCGGAAACCCGCATGGGTTCCGGTAAAGGCGCACCAGAATACTGGGTGGCCGTCGTAAAGCCGGGCCGCGTGATGTTCGAGGTCGGGGGCGTAACAAAAGAAATCGCAACAGAGGCGTTGACGCTTGCATCGCACAAGCTTCCCATCAAGACGAAGATCAGTGTTCGTCCTGATTACGCAACCAGCGCAGCTGCCTAATGTCGAGTTTGAAACGAGATAATTGAAATGAAAGCACACGACTTGAATGAATTGCCGATTGAAGAGCTGAAGAAGCGTCTGGCAGAAGAAGAACAGAGTCTGTCAAACCTGCGCTTCCAATTGGCCACGAGTCAGCTCGAAAGTCCCATTAAGGTGCGGACAGTACGGCGCGACATCGCCCGTATCCAGACCCTCCTTAATCAGAAATTGAAAGCCGAGAAAAAAGCATGAGCGAGACAACAACAGCAAAGCGTACCACGCGCCGCAAAGTGCGTATTGGGAAAGTGGTCAGCAACAAGATGAACAAGAGCATCACCGTTGCCATTGAGCGACGTGTGCCGCACCCGATCTACCGCAAGTACTTCAAGCGCACAACGAACTTGATGGCGCACGATGAGAAGCGCGAAGCTGGCATCGGCGATACGGTGAAAATCATGGAGACGCGCCCGATCAGCAAATTGAAGCGATGGCGTCTTGTTGAAGTAGTCGAAAAAGCGAAGTAACCAGCCTTCACGGAGAATGTGTCATGATTCAAGAAGAAACCAATCTCATTGTCGCCGATAATTCCGGCGCAAAAAAAGCCCGGTGCATCCGGGTGTTGGGCGGACATGACCGCCGCTATGCAGGACTTGGCGACCTGGTCATCGTGGCCGTGAAGTCGGCAATTCCGGGCGCCGCCGTGAAGAAAGGCGAAGTGGCAAAGGCTGTTATCGTCCGCACGCGCAAGGAAACCCGTCGCAAGGATGGCTCGTTCATCCGCTTCGACGAAAACGCGGCCGTGCTCATCAACGATGCTGGCGAACCGAGAGGGAGCCGCATCTTCGGACCTGTTGCACGTGAATTGCGCGAACGCCAGTACATGAAGATTGTTTCGCTTGCACCTGAAGTTTTGTAATCGAGGAATGAAATGAACATTCGTAAGAACGACAATGTTGTGGTGATCTCCGGGAACGCAAAGGGAAAGACCGGAAAGATTTTGAAAGTGTACCCGGAACGCCATCGTGTGATTGTGGAAGGCGTGAACATCATCAAGCGCCACACGCGTCCAAGCCAGAAAAATCCGCAGGGCGGCATCACACAAAAGGAAGCGCCCATTCACGTCTCGAATGTCATGCTTCTTGATCCGAAGACCAGTGCAGCCACCCGGGTTGGGACAAAAGTGGTGAGAGACGTTACGACCGGGAAGAAAACGCGTGTCCGTGTTGCGAAATCAACCGGGGAAACGTTCTAACGTTGTGGATGGGTGACCATCCCACTGTCTGACAAAGACCAGACACAATCGAATAAGAAAAAGAGAATTATGGCAGACGAAAAACAGAAAAAACCTGCAAAGCCGCAGGGAGAAAAAGCAAAAGGGAAGGGCGGAGCCGCAGGGCAAGCCGCTGATCGCACACCCCGATCGTCGGGGAAAGAAGAGCATGTCATTGCCCGCCTCCAAACGCGCTATCGCGGCGAGGCAGTGCCTGCGCTCATGAAGCGCTTCAATTATAAATCCGTTATGCAGGTGCCGCGCCTCGAAAAGATCGCCATCAACATTGGCGTTGGTCAGGCGACCCAGGACGCGAAGCTTGTGGACGCTGCTGCGCGCGACCTCGAGATGATCACCGGGCAAAAGGTGGTGATCACCAAAGCGAAGAAAGCAATTTCGAATTTCAAATTGCGTGAAGGAATGCCCATCGGCTGCCGCGTAACGCTGCGCCGGGCGCGCATGTGGGAATTTCTTGATCGCTTCGTTTCCGTTGTCGTGCCGCGTATGCGTGACTTCCGCGGGCTGAATGACAAGTCGTTTGACGGACGCGGCAATTACACGCTCGGGCTGAAGGAGCATATTGTGTTCCCCGAGATTGATGTTGACAAGATCGCGAAGATCTTCGGCATGGATATTACGTTTGTGACAACGGCAAAGACCGATCAGGAATCATACGAATTGCTGAAAACGATGGGCTTCCCCTTCGTGAAGCGCGAACAAGTGTTAGAAACACCAAAGGCCTAAGAGGAGACCGGTATGGCGAAGTTAAGTGCAAAAGCCAGAGAATTGAAACGACAGAGAATGGTTGCAAAGTACGCCACGCTCCGCAAGGAGTTGAAAGAGAAAGGCGACTATGTTGCGTTGCAGCAATTGCCGCGCAACAGTGCGCCGACCCGGTTGCATAATCGCTGCAACCTGTCCGGGCGTCCGCGCGGCTACTTGCGCAAGTTCGGGCTTTCCCGTATCGCGTTCCGCGATCTGGCGCTCGATGGAAAAATCCCCGGCGTGGTAAAGGCAAGCTGGTAACCCAACAAGTTTAGCAGGAGACGCTGTACTATGACAATGACCGATCCCGTAGCAGATTATCTTACCCGGATGCGCAATGCAATCCAGGCAAAGCACAAGCGCGTTGATATTCCCGCGTCCAACCTGAAGCGCGAGTTGACGAAGCTCTTGCTCGAACAGAAATTTATTGCCGGATTCACCGAGACGAAAGAATTGGCGCAGGGTGTGATTCGTGTGCAATTGAAATACAACGAAGGGAAATCGGTCATCGGCGGGTTGAAGCGTATCAGCACGCCGGGGCTTCGCCGCTATACGGACAACGAAGGCATTCCGCGTGTTCTTGGCGGATTGGGTATCGCGGTGTTGTCAACATCGAAAGGTCTTATGACCGACCGCCAGGCGCGGGCAGCAAAAGTCGGCGGCGAAGTACTCTGCGAAATCTGGTAATTATTGAAGTAAGGAGAAGCGAACGTGTCACGAGTTGGTAGGAAACCCATCAGCATCATAAAAGGTGTCAGTGTCTCCGGGACTGCACAGCAGGTTGTTGTGAAAGGCCCCAAGGGAGAGTTGCGGGCGAATGTCC
>CAYJNF010000367.1:0-4339 GCA_964370915.1 uncultured Chitinophagales bacterium | reverse complement strand
GGACTGTTCAACACACTTACTGTCGCAATGACCGAGCAGTTCGGTATCGCATTGGCAGCATCATTCGCATGGGGCATCCTGAGCATCGTCCTGAGTCCGTGTCATCTTTCAAGCATTCCACTCATCATCGGCTACATCAGCAAACAGTCTGGCATGAATGCGAAGCGATCGTTTGCTTTGTCGCTCGTGTTCGCGCTGGGAATTCTGGCAACCATCGCGCTGATCGGAATTGTCACCGCTGCATTCGGACGCATGCTCGGCGATGTAGGCATCTGGGGAAATCTTGCCGTCGCAGCGGTGTTCCTCGTAGTCGGATTGTATTTGCTCGATGTGGTCAAGCTTTCGTGGAATTCAATCCAGCTGCGTCCGGTTGAAGGTCGTCCGTGGGTTGGCGCATTGGCTCTGGGTCTGGTCTTCGGACTTGGACTCGGTCCATGCACGTTTGCGTATCTTGCCCCCGTGCTTGGCGTGGTGTTCAGCATCGGCTCGACGAACATGATGAACGCCGTTGCCCTAATCGCAGCATTCGGCATCGGTCACTGCGCGGTAATCGTCGCAGCCGGTTCACTCGCGCATGTCGTGCAGCGCTACCTCAATTGGTCCGGCGAATCCCAGGGCGCAACATGGATGAGACGTGTCGCGGGTGTGCTGGTTCTGTTCGGCGGATTCTATTTTGTCTACACGGCATTGTGAGGTCTTCAGAAAAACATCAGCAGTAGAAAGGCAAGGAGTATCAACCATGAAAATCGCATGTGTGAGTGACGACGGAAAGACCATCAGCAAACATTTTGGAAGAGCACAGTACTATGTTGTTCTTGCAATCGAGGACAACCAAGTAGTCACGCGCAAAACACGCGACAAACTCGGCCACGCTCATTTCTCGCACGACCATCATGAGCCGCATCAGCCGGGCCAGCAGCATGGATTCGATGCGTCTTCGCAACACCGTCACGGGGAAATGCTGGAGACAATTCGTGACTGCGAGGTACTGATTGCAAGGGGAATGGGCGCAGGGGCATACGAGAGTATGCGTCAAGCAGGAATTCGCCCATTCGTGACAGACGTTGAAGACATTGACGAGGCGGTGCACACGTATCTCGATGGGCGACTTGTCGACCATCCTGAACGGCTACATTGATCGTTTGAAGAACAGCAATCACTCCAATAAACGAAGAAGCCTATCATGGACAGAGGACCAATGAACTCAACAGAAGAGTGCCTATCGATGGAACAGCGGCCGAAGCTTCAAGACGCGATTCTCGACTCACTGAGCGAAGGCCTGTTCACGGTGGACAAGGAATTTCGCATTATTTTTTTTAACAAAGCCGCCGAGAAGATTACCGGCCTGAAGCGCGAGGAAGTGTTGGGTCAGTTATGCAAGAATGTACTTCGCTCAGAATTTTGTTCTTCGCTCTGCCCCATTGCCGCCGTGCTTGAAACGGGTAAGAACGTCTTCGATGTCGAGTCGAAAATTCAATGCCGGAACGGCAAGGTAACCCCGATCAAACTGAATGCGGCGATTCTCCGTGGGGCCAACGAGAAGCCGGTTGGTGGCGTGGTCTCCTTCCGCGACACAAGCGACGATGAGCATATTCGCCGTCTCCTTCGCAACAACACGCACTTCTATGGCATCGTCGGAACGAGCACGGCCATGCAGGACATCTACACGCTCATACAGGAAATTACCGACAGCGATGCGTCTGTATTTATTCAGGGCGAAACTGGAACCGGCAAAGAAGTGATAGCAAACGCCATCCAGGCAACGAGTCAGCGAAGGCAGAAAAGGTTTGTGAAAGTGAATTGTGCTGTGCTGCCTCAGCAACTTCTCGCAAGCGAGTTATTCGGACACGCGAAGGGAGCATTCACCGACGCCATCAAAGACCGTGTGGGCCGATTCGAATTTGCCGATAAGGGAACGCTCTTTCTGGATGAGATTGCCGAGATGCCGGTGCAAATGCAACTGCAATTGCTCCGCATTCTGCAGGATGGAACATATGAGCGCGTCGGCGAATCCATTGTGCGCAAGGCCGACGTTCGGATTATCGCTGCCACCAACGTGAACGTGCAACAGGCAATTGCCGAAGGAAGGTTGCGCGGAGATTTGTTCTACCGGTTGAATGTCATCCCGATTACCGTTCCGCCGCTGCGCGAACGGAAGGAAGACATTCCCTCGCTCGTCGCACACTTCATTCAAAAATATTCTCTGAAGTACAAGAAGGTCATCGGTGAACCCGATGGTGAGGCGATGGACGCGTTCATGCGGTACGACTATCCCGGAAATGTTCGACAATTGGAAAATTTTCTCGAGTACGCTTTTATCCGCACAAAACCGAACAACCCTATTACGATGGCAAATCTTCCCGTCTGTCTTCGCAGCGGTGGAGTTGACAACACGAAAAAGGACTGTACCGAGATCAACACAGCGGAGTTGATTCAACTTCTGGAAAAGCACCGGTACAACAAGAGCAGGGTCGCACGCGAGATGGGAGTCGATAGGACGACTGTATGGCGACGCCTGCGAGCTCTCGGTATAAAGTCCTGAATGCCGTTGCACACCGTTGCATGTGCAACGGTATGTTGCATCCCCCGTAACCTCTTCTTCCCTGCCAAGGTAAGCGTCAATGTGTTGCAAGGCGTGCAACACACTCTCCATTCATCCCCTCAAAATTACTCCTCAATAGGCACCTTTCTCTGGCAACCTTCTTGCGTGGACCCTCAGTGTCATGAGTGAAATGTTAGGAAACAGATTTTTTATGATTCGGGATTACGCCGCCGCCGCACGTGAGTTTGAAGCTACGCTGGCGTCCGACCCCCGAAGCAAACCGGTGCGCAAGAAGTTGATTATCTGCTATGCGCAATTGCTTCGCGTCAACGAAGCCCTCGCAATGTTCAGCACGCTCATCGTTGAAGACATTGAGTTCATCATCAACACAAGCCCTGATGCCGACGATTGCCCCTGTCCGGATCTGATCTTCGAGGAAGAGAACAGCGTCAGGCAGATGTCACATCCGAAAACAAACCTTCCGATCCTTGGCATGCTGTGGTTGTACTGCAACGCGGAAAAATCACTTGAGTATTTTGAGCAAGCGACCGCCGCAGACTCCGGCAACACCGCTCTTCAGTCCATTGTGAAGAAGTTGCGCATACATCTTCGTCATAAAGAAAGTGGAATTGTCCTACATGGCAATTGACACTCGCGGAAAAGGCTTCGCACCAAATCCAGACATACTACTCATGTCCGAATCGTTACCACCAAACCCTCTAACCACAAATGAAGGATAATGCAATGAAAAAAAATCTAACGCGTCAGGATTTCTTGAAGACTGGAGCCAAGTACGCGGCCGGAGCGGCTGTCGGTATTGGTACCATGAATCTGTTGGCAAAGAACACCGGTCACGCCAGCCAGATACTCACCGCGTGGCCATGGCCGTACCAAACTCTCAATGTCGAGGCTGTCCGTATTCTTGGTCATGATCTTTATTGGACCTCCGGAAAGGGATGCGCCTTTGGTTCGTTCCACGCAATCGCAACCAAGCTGCGCGAAGTGCTACCCGATCCTTGGAATCAATTGCCGTCGGAGATCATGGTGTACGGAGCCGGCGGTGGTGCGGGCTGGGGTGGCACGTGCGGAGCTGTCAACGGCCCCGCTGCACTCATCTCGCTGGTTCTCCTCAAGGCACGTTCTGATGTTCTCGTGAATGACTTGTTCGGCTGGTACACGCAAACGGCTTTCCCGACCGACATCAGCAATCAGTACGCCGTCAACCATACGTTCACCGACAATCGATGCGACATTGTGTTGCCACAGAACGCAGCCGGCTCTCCGCTCTGTCATCCGTCTGTAACAGAATGGTGCAAGACCGCGCATTACACAGCCTCATCTACTGAACGGAAAGAGCGTTGCGCTCGTGTAACAGGCGACGTTGCTGCATTTGCCGCACAGATTCTGAACGAAGAACTTGCCGGCACATTTACGCCGCGGTACACACCGCCGGCAACAATTGCCGCGTGCAACGCGTGTCATACGGTAGGCACAAACAATATCGTCGCAGCGAAGATGGAATGCACACAGTGCCACGGCACGAACCCGCACCCCGCGTCTGTGGACAAGGTGTCGGGAACCGCGGCAGCGTACCAGCTTCATCCCAACTATCCCAACCCGTTCAACCCGTCAACGCAAATCCAGTTCTCAATCCCGAAGGGCGAAGCTGTGACCGTTGATGTGTATGATGTTCATGGTCGTCTTGTCCGCAATCTGATTGCGAACGAATCTTACGATCAGGGAACGTACAAGGCCCAATGGGATGGAAGAAACGAAGCAGGTCAGAGTGTTTCGAGT
>CAYJNF010000366.1:0-4342 GCA_964370915.1 uncultured Chitinophagales bacterium | reverse complement strand
CACCGTTCGTTGCGGGTTGACTGAAAACTCGCGGGGTGAGGAAAGAAAATAGAAGGAGCAACACGCTCAGGCAGCAGAAATACTTGTTCACTGGTTTCAGATGAATGAAGACACAAACAAAACGCGAAGTGTCGATTCAATTAATACATGGTATCGCGAGTACCAACTATTGCAATATACAGGATGTGCAAGGTGCAGGCAAGCATGTGAAATAGGAAAGCCCGATCTTGAATGAGACCGGGCTTGTATTCCGTCACGCGTTGAGGGCAACCGCTGGGTCGCCTCTTCGGTTACTCCTCAGTATACAACGAACATTGTGCGATGCCCCTTCGTCGACGGCAAGCTACGTGACGCACAAGTCTCTCACTTCATCATGCGCATCGCTGCAATGGCGAACACTTGTTGATTGTGATCCGAACTGCAAATACCATTTGCTATTGAAACCTGCGATTCACCTCGCCCTTAGTTCAACAGAATCGTGCACGGGTTGTTGATGAGCACCCAATACGCTTTCCCCGGCTCAAGCGTTGTTGCCAACACGTACGACGTCCCATCGTACGCGTACGGTCCGCCGACAATCTGTCCTGCAGGCGATGTAGTGATCGCACTCGCAGGAATCGGTGACGTCACAGAACCGATGATGACCCAGCGACCGCCTGTCGGAACTGCTAACGATGTATTGCCGAGCGACGAACCGCTAATCGTGTTGTCGGTCGCTGCGCTGTAGAGCGCCCAGTATCCTTCGCCATTCTGCAATGCGGTCGGTGTCGTATAGGAGCCGCTGAGGTAGCTGTAGAAATTTACCGCCGTTGGAAACAGATCTGTGCGCGCAAAACTCGTTGGCACGCGCGGAACGGAGACAAGGTTCCAGCCACTGCTCATGCTGGTGGTGGTGGATGGTTCCAACGTGGGATCGTCGGGATTGGTTAATCCTACGATGTAAGAATAAGGTTTGTTCATGACAGTAGTAAAATCTCCACCTGCATAAATCCTTCCATTTGTAAAATCAAGTGAAATGGTATTGACCACACCACTTGAATTCGGATTCCAGGTTGTTGCAAGTCCAGTTGTAATATCAAGAGCTGCAATTTTGTTTCTTGTCTGCCCACCTATAGTTGTAAAGGCGCCACCTGCATAAATTGCCGAATCTGATACAGCAATGTCATAAACAATGTTATTTGCATTCGACGAGTTCCAAGTTGTTGCAAGTCCAGTTGTAATATCAAGAGCTGCAATATAGTTCCTTGCCTGACCACCTATACTTGTAAAATTTCCGCCTGCATAAACTATTGAATTTGATACAGCAAGGGTACGAACCTGGCCATCTATATTCACATTCGGATCCCAAGTTGTTGCAAGTCCGGTTGTAATATCAAGAGCTGCAATATAGTTTCTTACCGAATCACCTATGCTGGTAAAACCTCCCCCTGCATAAACTGTTGAACCTGATACAGCAAGGGTAAAAACCGTGCTATTTGCATTCGGATTCCAACTTATCGGCGCTCCATTTGTAATATCAAGAGCAGCAATACTATTTCTTGTCTGCCCGCCTATAGTTGCAAAATTTCCACCTGCATAGACTGTTGAACCTGATACAGCAAGGGTAAAGACCGTGCCACCTGCATCCGGATTCCAACTTGTCGTCGCTCCACTTGTAATATCAAGAGCAGCAATTCTATTTCTTGCCTGCCCGCCTATACTTCCAAAGGATCCGCCTGCATAAACAGTTGAACCTGATACGGCAAGGGCATTGACTGTGCTATTAGCATCCGGATTCCAAGTTGTTGCAAGTCCCGTTGTAGTATCAAGAGCAGCAATTCTGTTTCTTGTCTGCCCGCCTATACTTGTAAACAATCCACCTGCATAAACAGTTGAACCTGATATAGCAAGGACGTTAACATAGCCAGCTGCATTCGCATTCGGATTCCAAGTTGTTGCATTTCCAGTTGTATCATTATTGAGAGCGGCAATATGGTTTCTTGCCTGCCCGCCTATATTTGAAAACTGACCACCCGCATAAATTGTTGAACCTGAAACGGCAATGGAAAAAACAACTTGATCTGAATTCGGATTCCAGGTTGTTGCAAGTCCGGTTGCAATATCAACAGCGGCAATTCTATTTCTTGTCTGCCCGCCTATACTTAAAAACAATCCGCCGGCATAAACCGCTGAACCTGATACAGCAATCGTATTAACCCTGCCACCTGCACTTGGGTTCCAAGTTGTCAGAGCTCCAGTTGTTATGTCAAAAGCAGCAATGCTGTTTCTTGTGGTCGTACCAAACTTAGTAAAATCACCGCCTGCATAAAGCGTTGAACCTGATACGACAAGGGCACGAACTATGTTATTTGAATTCGGATTCCAAGTCGTTGCAACTCCGGTTGTAAGATCAAGAGAGGCAATTCTATTTCTTGCCTGCCCGCCTATATTGGTAAATTGACCACCCGCATAAACTGTTGAACCTGATAGGGCAAGGGCGTAAACAACTGGAGGGACAAATGCAGTTCCGGTTGCGTTCGGATTCCAACTCATATCAACAGTTTTATCGGCTTTAATGTGTGCTATTTTATTCCGTGCTACTTCCCCTACATAAGTAAAACTACCGCCAATAAACCATCCTCCCAATCCATCGGGAACAACAGCATATATTATCCCATTCACCTTAGGCATTGAAGCATCATAATTCCCGGTGGATGCATCAATTGCAACACCATAACCTGTAGAAGGACCTACTTGTGTAAAATCACCCCCCATATACAATGTATTTCCACTGATCACAGTTGCACGAACAGAACCATTTGTAACATATAAATTCTCCTGCAATGTTTGTGAAATAGTTGTTTTGGGAACTATCACAAACAATAAAGCAAAAAACAAATAACATGATTTTTTCATTTTTATACCCTTTAAATTAGGTAAGTGATGTTACGCAACGGATAAAAACACAAACGAAATAGGTGTTACATTAGTATGTCATGAAAAGACTACTTTAAAAGCAATAATTTCTTCATCAGTTGCTTGCCGTGAAATTCCAACCGGGAAAAATAAACTCCGCTCGAAAACTTCGACGCATCAAAGGTCGTTTTATGCAGCACGCCGGCTCTCAGTTCTCCGCTCACAAGCGTTGCCACTTCTTTGCCGAGCACGTCGTAAATCTTGAGCGACGCTGTTCCATCTTCCGGCAATGTGAACTCGATGGTCGTCGTCGGGTTAAACGGGTTCGGATAGTTTTGGTCAAGACTGAAACGAGTCAACAAGTCGGTTGACCCGCCTTCGGCGGGCACTGAGGTAATCATCTCCGACAACGGTCGCCGCCACACGCCGCCAGCTGAAGGCCCGGCAAAGAGATCCGTGCTGGAGACGGCAAGAGCAACAACATCAGTGTTCGTCAAGCCGGCATTGACCGCAGTCCAGCTTGTGTCATTATTGATGGAAAGAGAGACGCCGCCACTAAAGCCACCAACAGGAAAAGTCCCGGCAAAGAGATTCGTGCCCGAGACTGCAAGGGTAAGGACATAAATATTCGTAAGGCCATAGTTGACCTTTCTCCAACTTGTGCCGTTGTTGTTGGTACGATAGATTCCGCCATTAGTCCCGGCAAGGAGATACGTCCCGCCTGTCCCGTTGGGGCTGACCGCAAGTGCTCGGACAGCATAGTTCGTCAAGCTGCTATCTCTATTGGGATGGGTATTGACCTCTCTCCAACTTGTGCCGTTGTTGGTGGAAAGATAGACGCCGTACATAGTCCCAGCAAAGAGATTTGTGCCGCCTGCCCCATTGGGGCTGACTGCAAAGGTATAGACAGTAGCCCTCGTAAAGCCGGTATTGGCTTCTGTCCAACTTGTGCCGTTGTTGTTGGAAAGAAAGATGCCGCGACTAGTCCCGGCAAAAAGACTCGTGCCGCCCGCCCCGTTGGGGTTGGCCGCAAAGGCATAGACATTAATGTTCGTCAAGCCGGTATTGGCTGTTGTCCAGCTTGCGCCGTTGTTGGTGGAAAGAAAGACAGTCCCGCCATAAACCCCAAAAGTCCCGGCAAACAGATTTGTACCGCCTGCCCCATTGGGACTGGCCGCAAGTGCCCGGACATTAGCATTCGTCAAGCCGGTATTGGCTGTTGTCCAGCTTGCGCCGTTGTAGGTGGAAAGAAAGACGCCGCCGCCTTCAGTAAACGCAAAGAGAATGCTACAGCATGCCCCGTTGGGGCTAGCCGCAAAGGCATTGACAGTAGCCTTCTTCAAGCCGGTACTCTTCGCTGTCCAGCTTGTGCCGATGTTGGTGGAAAGAAAGAAGCCGCCGCCTTCACTCACGGCAAAGAGATTCATCCCGCCTGCCCCGTAGGGAT
>CAYJNF010000365.1:0-4355 GCA_964370915.1 uncultured Chitinophagales bacterium | reverse complement strand
CGGATGCCGTGTTCCATATCCGAGGGACAATAGAAACTCGCATATGGGCCAGCAGTTTGAGACTTGCCTTCCAGATAGAACTCCGCCGTTCCTTCCAACACAAAAAAGAATTCATCCTCGGCGTGCTTATGGGGTGGATGCGTTGCCTCGTGCGGTTTTACGACACTCATCTTGAGTGTTCGACCATCAATAAAGTCCTTGTCGGCAAACCAGTACTGATAACCGACTTTCGTTGATTCAATTTTTGCTACATCAAACCGGTTCACGCAGTTATCGATTGTGAATTTCCTGCCGGCCGACGTTTGCGCGCTCAGCGTGGAAAACACTGTCGCGAGAACGAAAATGATCAGAGATTTCATTGAGTCTCCCGGGAATCTGATTGAAAAAAGATCTCCACCAATATACTTCCGATCGACGTTGGGTTCAACCCAACAGGATATTGAAAAAAACTCGCTCGACGTGTCATTGATTCGAGTTTCCCTTTTTGCTAAGTTCCACCTCACAATTCAGCCATAGTTCTGTCCGCTCTATCTCAAACACTCAACCTGCGGCACGCATTAGGTTGCCACCACCTATGAGAAAATCAGAATCAATATATTGAAAGGAACCTTTGTGCCACACCCCAGATTGCTTTTCACCCTGGCGCTCGCCATGTTCTTCACGCAGGCAGTGTATGGGCAGGACACAACCAAACCTGCCGCGCCGACTCAACCATCTTCTCCACCGTCAGTTGGATGGGAGGATGGATCGTTCAAGATAGGCAAGGACGTCTACCTCCGCTTCGGGGCACTGCTCCAGCCGAGTGTCGAATTGCAGCAGGACCTGCCCACGGCAAGCCAGGACACAAGCACAACGTACAATCGCAGATGGGCGCATCAATTGTTCGTCCGAAGAATGCGATTCATGTTCAATGGAAAAGTCTCCAGTGCATTTACATTCTTCTTTGATTTCGAAGTTGCAAATGCCGGGCGACTTTCAACCGGCCCATCAAAAACAGGCTTCCCCTCTTCGGGCACCACCGCCGTCGCGAATTTGTTGGACGCACAGCTTTCTTATATTGCATGTCAGGAATTCAGCGTTGTGGCAGGATTGATGTTCATCGGCATAACGCGCAATAGCATTCAATCGGCAACGTCATTGATGCCCGTGAACTATGGCAGCTACACGTTTCTCAGCACCAACGGCTCACCCAATGGCCTCGACAATGCGGTCGGGCGCGATGCCGGCATCATGTTCCGCGGTTTCTTGCATGAGAACCGGCTTGAATACCGGCTCAGTTTCTGCGATGGACGTTCACGCCTGGACCAGGCGGGCAACATACAGTCACTCTATTCTCCTCTGCGCTTCACCACGCGCGTGCAGTGGGATGTCTTCGATACGCAAACACCTGACATCTACGGAGGCATTGCCGGATTCTACTACACGGGAACGTATTTTGGAAAGAAGAAAATTCTCGCACTTGGCGGCGGCCTTGATGTGCAGCGAGGCTACACCAGCTTCGGAGGTGATGTGTTCTTAGACTATCCGATCAGTGGTGCCGACGGCATCACTGCCAGCGTGTGCTTTCAACACCTGAACGGCGGCGATCCGGAAAATTCCGAACTCACCTTCGTTCGCCGGCAAGGAGTGCCGGTTACGACGCCCGCAGATTCTTTGATTGCAATCAGTTCCACGTCCCTTGCACGATTGATTCCCAAACAATCTATTTTCTTCGCCGAGGCCGGATACTTCATCGGTAGTTTGAATCTCCAACCCGTTGTGAAGTTTGAGTCACGGAGCGTTAACGGCACAGGTCTTCAGATGAATGTGCTTCCTGTTACGACAAACCCCGCGAAGATCACTCAACTCAACCACATTGCTTCCCAGTCGCGTTTCGGGGTCGGCGCGAATTACTTTCCGCGGGGACATAACTTCAATGTAAAAGCGCTGATGGAGTTCGTCTCAACAACGCAGGCGGACCTCGGAGGAACGGCGGCAACATTCCCCGAATTCAAGAAGAGCTACGCTCTCTTCACGCTGCAAGGACAATGGATGTTCTTTTAGCAGATTGTTGAAAAGCGGTTTCTGTATTCCAATCACATTCATACGATGGAGGTTCTTCATGACAGAGTTTGGCTCAACCCTCAGCGGGTTGCAGGGTGAAGCATATTATCCCTCGCCTGAAGTGCTTGCGCAAGCAAACGTAGCAGACCCCGAAGCCCTGCGCAAGGAGGCACGCGACAATCCCGACGCTTATTGGGCGAAACGCGCCAGCGAGTTGCATTGGTTCGTCAAGTGGGACAAGGTTCTCGACGACTCCAACAAACCATTCTTCAAGTGGTTCGTCGGCGGAAAGACGAACATCGTCTCCAATGCCATCGACCGGCATGTCAAGTCGTGGCGAAAGAACAAACTCGCATTGATCTGGGAGGGTGAAAAGGGTGAAGTGAGAACCTTCTCGTATCACGCACTTGCGCGCGAAGTCTGCAAGTTCTCCAACGTGCTCAAGAGTATGGGGGTAAGTAAAGGCGACAGGGTCACCATCTACATGCCGCGTATTCCGGAAACCGTCATCGCTATGCTCGCAACGGCAAAGATCGGCGCGGTTCATTCCGTGGTGTACGGCGGGTTTTCGGTCGAAGCGCTCCATGGTCGCATCGAGGATAGCGAATCGAAAGTGATTGTAACCGCCGACGGCGGCAATATGAACGGTAAGGTCGTCGAGCTAAAGAAGATCGTCGACGAAGCATTGAAGCGCACGGCAGCACCGGAGAATGTTGTGGTGGTCAGGCATATTGGCAACACTGTGAACATGGAGGCAGGGCGCGACTACTGGTACCACGAACTCATGTCCATGCCGATCGTGCGGCAGCAGCAGCGCTGCGAAACGGAGGTGATGGACTCAGAGGATCCGCTCTACATCCTGTACACGTCAGGCACCACCGGCAAACCAAAGGCCATACTCCACACGCACGGTGGCTATCAGGTTGGCGTCTACGCAACATTCATGGATGTCTTCGACATCAAGGAAGAGGATCGGTGGTGGTGTACCGCCGACCCCGGATGGGTCACGGGGCATTCGTATATCGTCTACGCTCCGCTGATTGCGGGTGCGACCTCGGTGATGTACGAAGGGGCGCCCACGTTTCCATTCCCTGATCGATGGTGGGCAATTGTGGAGAAGTACGGAGTCTCGATCATGTACACAACACCAACGGCAATTCGCGGGCTTATGCGATTCGGAGCGCAATGGCCAAACCGTCACGATCTCTCGTCGCTTCGACTTCTCGGTTCGGTCGGTGAGCCAATTAATCCTGAGGCATGGCGCTGGTTCCACAAGAACATCGGCAAAGAGCGATGCCCCATCATGGACACGTGGTGGCAGACAGAAACCGGAATGTTCATGATCGCTCCCATGCCCGCGATGGGATTGAAGCCAGGATCCGGCTCGCGTCCCCTTCCGGGAATTGAAGCCGATGTGGTTGATGAAGATGGTACACCGGTAAAGCCCGGTGAAGAAGGATTTCTTGTCCTCAAACGACCGTGGCCCGCAATGGTGCGAACGGTATACAAAGACCCTGAACGGTTTGTCAAGACATATTGGAGCAAATATCCCGGGTTGTATCTTGCAGGCGATTCGTGTCGGAAGGATGAGGATGGATATTTCTGGATTATCGGACGCGTGGATGATGTCATCAAAGTGAGCGGCTATCGTCTCGGGACAGCCGAGTTAGAGTCGGCGCTTGTGAGTCATCCTGCAGTCGCGGAATCCGCAGTGATCGGGCTGCCACACGAGATCAAGGGAGTAGCCATCTACGCGTACGTCATTCTCAAAGCTGGCATTGAAGGAAACGACGCGCTGGTCGATCAACTCAAGCAGCATGTAGCACACGAGGTTGGTCCGATTGCAAAACCTGAGAAGATTGATTTCGTGACCGTGCTGCCGAAAACGCGGAGCGGCAAGATCATGCGTCGCGTACTGAAGGCTCGATCGCTCGGGATGGACGAAGGCGATTTGACGACGCTTGAAGAATAAAGAGAGGCAAACGACTGGCCTGTAGGGACACGGCATGCCGTGTCCCTACAATAGTCACCAAATCCTCACTTCGCCACAATCAACTTCCGCGAAGCAATGTTGTCGCCAACGGCCAGCCGATACGTGTACACTCCCGACGCAAGGTTGGACGCATCCAACTGCACTTCATGCTCACCAGCGGTCATCACTCCATTGACAAGCGTCGCGACTTCGCGACCGAGAAGATCGAACACCTTGACCGTTGCAAATGAGGAATTCGGTCGATGACCCGACCCGTCGGGAATCTGGAATCTGATGGTGGTTGTTGGATTGAATGGATTCGGATAGTTCTGTTGCAGAG
>CAYJNF010000364.1:0-4356 GCA_964370915.1 uncultured Chitinophagales bacterium | reverse complement strand
AGCAAAGAGGTGCAGCAAGGACAATATGTTGATGAAGGAATGCTGCTCTATCAGCTCGTTGACCTTTCCAAGGTCTGGATATATCTCGATGTCTATGAAAAGGATGTTCGCTTCATTAAAATCGGAAAGTCTGTCGAGATAACAAGCGAATCATATCCGAACGAAGCATTTACCGGCAGAGTAACATTCATCGACCCCGTTGTGAGCGGCGAAACGCGGACGGTGCGTGTGCGAACGGAGTTCAACAATCCGAACGGAAAACTCAAGCCGCAGATGTATGTGAAAGCGGAAGTGAGAGTTCCGGTGAACGACGCGATCGTTATTCCAACGTCGGCGGTTCTTGCAACAGGACGGCGTGATGTGGTATGGGTCGAAGCAGATTCAAATAAGTTTGAACCGCGCACGGTGGTTCTCGGCGTTCACTCGGAATCCGCATGTGAAGTGCTGAGCGGCCTTCGTGAAGGCGAATCCATCGTCGTCTCCGGCGGCTTCATGCTCGAATCGGAAAGCCAACTCCAACACCCGTTTCTTCCGTTCGAGGAGCAGACAACAGCCGTCGCTACGCATGACCACGAGCAGCGCGCTGCTGAGCCAGCCCATCGCGAAGCCAACATCACAGTCAATGGACTATTTGTGCCCGATGTGATTCACGCGAAGAAAGGCGATAAGCTTCGACTCAATTTCTATCGCGAAGAAGAGTCGGGTTGCGTTGATGAGGTGGTGTTCGACAAGCCCGCCATCCGTCGTAAGCTTACATCCCTGAAGACGACAACCATTGAATTGATGGCGAAGAAAGCAGGCGTCATCACATTCACCTGCGGGATGAACATGGTTAAAGGGAAAATCATAGTTGAGAATTAAGAGGCGGCGCGTCACCCTGAGCGGGCGTTTCTCAGCGAGTCGAAGGGTGTTCTGCGCATGACATGCTTCTCCCGACAAGTCGGGACCGACAAAAAGCGTTGGGACCGCGCTCAGCATGACGCAACACTCCTGTCATCACATCAGCAACAGAGGCAACGACTCGCTGAAGCCTCAGAATGACAACAGAGGAACATAACAACCAGAGAATTGTGAGAAACCAATGATTGAAAGAATAATTGACTACTGCGCTCGCAACAAGTTCATCGTGATTCTGGTGTACTTGCTCATCATCGGCTGGGGAATCTGGGCGGTCGTGAATACGCCGCTGGATGCAATTCCGGATTTGTCGGAGAATCAGGTCATCGTCTTCACTGAATGGATGGGGCGCTCGCCGAAACTCGTCGAAGACCAAATCACCTTTCCGCTCGTGACTGCGCTGCAAGGTGTGCCCGAAGTGAAAGCCATCCGCGCGCAATCGATGTTCGGGATGTCGTTCATCTACATCATCTTTGAAGACAAAACGGATTTGTACTGGGCGCGCAGCCGTGTGCTGGAAAAACTCTCGACCATCCAATCGGCGCTCCCGTCGGGGTCAAAGATGCAACTCGGACCCGATGGTACCGGTGTCGGACACGTCTTCTGGTACACACTCGAAGGGAAGTACGACCTTGGCGCGCTCCGCGCGATTCAGGATTGGTACGTGAAGTTGAACCTGCAAGGTGTGCAGGGAGTTGCTGAGGTTGCATCTATCGGTGGATACGTCAGGCAATATCAAGTGGATGTTGATCCGAACAAGATGAAGGGATACAGCGTTTCGATTGCCGATATCCAGAATGCCGTCATGCGCTCGAACAACGATGTCGGCGGAAAAATCCTTGAAGTGAACGATGCCGAATACTTCGTGCGCGGTCAGGGATATATCCAAACACCCCGCGATGTCGAGAACATCGTCGTCGGAACGGGAGCGAACGGAACGCCAATCTATATCAGAAATCTCGGCACCGTGCAACTTGGCGGCGACATCCGCCGCGGCTCGTTGGAAAAAGGCGGAACAGGACAAGTCGTTGGCGGCATCGTCGTGATGCGGTATGGCGAGAATGCCAAAGCGGTCATTGACCGCGTGAAGCAGCGTATCAAAGACATCGCTCCCGGTTTGCCTCAAGGCGTGGAGATAAAACCGGCGTACGACCGGAGCGACATCATTGTCGCGTCCGTCGAGACACTCAAAGGTGCACTGATAGAAGAAGCCGTCGTGGTGAGCATCATGGTGCTCATCTTCCTGTTGCACATCCGAAGTGTCATACGTGTCATCATCGAAATTCCTGTCGCGGTACTCATTGCATTCATCTGCATGAAGATGTTCGACATTACGTCGAACATCATGTCGCTCGGCGGCATCGCCATCGCCATCGGGGTTATCGTTGATGCGTCCATTGTGCTGGTGGAGAATGCGTATAGAAATGTCGCCCGCGCTCAGCAGGAGAAAGGTGAGCTGACGAAGCAGGACTACATCGAAATTTCAATCATCTCCGCGAAGCAAGTTGGACCCGCGATTTTCTTCTCGGTTGCGATCATGATTGTCTCGTTCCTTCCGGTCTTCATGCTCGAAGGTCAGGAAGGAAAGCTCTTCCGTCCGCTTGCATTTACGAAGACGTTTGTTCTCGCAGGCTCGGCAATCATCGCAATTACGCTCGTGCCGATGCTGATGACGATGCTGACTCGCGGAAAATTCCGGACTGAAAATCAGAATCCAATTACTCGCTTCCTCAATTGGATATATGCACCGGTTATCAACTGGGTGCTCAAGTACCGCAAGACGACGATTGCGTTGAACGTTCTCGCGTTGCTCATCACGGTTCCGATGATTATCAGCATTGGTTCGGAGTTCATGCCGCCGCTGGATGAGGGAAGCTTGCTCTTCATGCCCGTGACGTTGCCTTCGGCTTCCATCACGGAAGTGAACCGCGTTCTTCAGGTGCAGGACGCCATCATCAAATCTCTTCCTGAAGTTGAGCAGGTTCTTGGCAAAGCGGGCAAGGCCGAAACATCGACCGACCCGGCGCCGGTGAGCATGATTGAGTCCATCATTCTTCTGAAACCGAAAGACCAGTGGCGCTCCGGCATCACGAAAAATGACATCATCTCTGAATTGGATTCGAAACTCCAGTTTGCTGGCGTGCGCAATGGCTGGACCCAGCCGATTATCAATCGCATTAACATGCTTTCGACCGGTGTGCGCACCGACCTCGGCGTTAAGATTTTCGGAAAGGATTTGGACACGCTCGAACGTCTTGCAATTCAAGCAGAGCAGATACTTCGCAAAGTGCCGGGCGCTGCGGACTTGTACGCGGAACGAACGCAAGGCGGTCTCTTCCTCGACATCAAGATTGACCGTGAGGCGGTTGCACGTTACGGCATCAACGTCGGCGACGTGCAGGATATTATTGAGACCGCGATTGGCGGACAAAATATCGGAACGGTCATCGATGGTCGTCAGCGATTTCCTATCCGTGTCCGCTACGAACGCGAGTGGCGCAATAATCTCGAGGCGTTGAAGAATCTTCTCGTTCCGGTCAACACCACAGGCGGCGGCAAGGCGATGCGGGCGAGTCCGATGCAAACTGTCGCCAATGCCATGGGAGGCGGAATGTCGTCGGGCAACGCGGGTTCGATGGGGGGCGGCATGAGCGTGACTCCTGCGAAGATGCAGTCCAATATCAGTAGTTCTCAACCCGAAGCACGTCCGCAAGCGCAAGTGTCGAGCCGCGGGTATGTTCCGCTCGCGCAACTTGCGACCATCAGCATGGTTCCCGGTCCGCCGATGATTTCGAGTGAGAATGCACAGCTCCGTTCCATCGTGTTCCTCAATGTTCGCGGACGCGACATGGGGGGCTTCGTCGAAGAAGCGAAGGAAGTTCTCACAGAGGAATTACGATTACCCGCCGGCTATTCGTTGATGTGGAGCGGTCAATGGGAAAACCAAATACGGGCAAAGGCGCGGCTGCAAATCATGATGCCCATCGTCTTTCTCATCATCCTCGTCATGCTCTATTTCACGACGAAGGATTTCACGGAAGCGTTTGTCGTGATGCTTTCCGTTCCCTTCGCGCTCATTGGCGGCGTGTATCTCATCTACGCGCTCGGGTATAATTTCTCGGTTGCAGTCTGGGTCGGCTTCATTGCTCTCTATGGACTTGCAGTAGAGACAGGCGTCGTCATGGTCGTGTACCTGCACGAATCGCTCGACCGCAGGTTGCAAGCGCATCACTTGGGCAAGCGCGGTCCCATCACGATGCAGGACATAACCGATGCGACCGTTGAAGGCTCTGTACTTCGGCTCCGTCCAAAAATCATGACGGTCGGAACAAGCCTCATTGGTCTTGTGCCCATCATGTGGAGTACCGGCGTCGGCGCCGATGTGATGCAGCCGCTCGCCGCGCCGATGATTGGCGGACTCATCACGTCAACAATTCACGTGCTTGTCGTAACGCCGAT
>CAYJNF010000363.1:0-4360 GCA_964370915.1 uncultured Chitinophagales bacterium | reverse complement strand
TTCACGTGCGAGGAGTAGACAGGAATGCTGACCAGTGTTTCGACTCCGCCGAGCGACATGGCGTTGATTGCAATCTTCAAACTATCGCACACTCTGACAGCCGCTTTCAGTCCCCCCTTCACTTCAATGGTCACCATGCCGCCATAACCCTTGCCCCCCGCATCGACCATCTGTCGCTTTGCAATCTTGTGCTGCGGATGCGATGTTAAACCGGGGTAGATCGCACGGTTGACTTTGGAATGTTTCTCCAGAAATTTTGCCAGTCCCGATGCATTCTCATTCTGACGCTGCACGCGCAGCTCGAAGGTTTTCAGGCTGCGGTACAGAAGGTACGACATAAACGGATCGGCGCTACCGCCATAGTATTTCAGCTGCGTATGAACGCCTTTGATAAATTGCTTGCTTCCGGCCACGACGCCGCCGAGCAGATCGCTGTGACCGCCGAGATATTTCGTGCAGCTCTCGACGATGACGTCGACGCCGAATGCAAACGGATTCTGATTGAGAGTCGAGGCAAACGTATTGTCAATCATCGTGACAATGGTGTGCACGTGCTTTCGTTCGGCACGCTCCTTTGCGGCGACGAGAGCTTTGATATCAACGATACCCAGCGTTGGGTTGGTCGGCGTTTCGAAGAATACCAGCTTCGTTCTCGGCGAGGCGAGACCGAGCAGCGACTCCGGATGAAGCGGGTCCATGTACTTCACATGGATGTTGTGCCGCGGCAGTATGTCGCGAAAGAAGCGATACGTTCCGCCGTACAACCCTGGAGTGCTGATGATTTCATCCCCGGCTTTCACAACGGAAAGAACAGCGGACGTGATTGCGGCCATTCCCGAGCCGAAGAGCAACGCTTTCTCGGCGTTCATCATCAGCGCCAGCCGCTCTTCGACCTCAGTGGTCGTCGGGTTGTGATACCGCGTGTACACCAGCACATCCGGATCGCCTTGCGCGTAGCGGACGGCATCATCCGAGTTGCCGAAGCGATACGTGCTCGTTTGAAAAATCGGCACCGACACCGGGCCTTTGAATGCGTACAACTTTGCCCCGTGGATTGCCTTTGTCGCGAGCGACACTTGTTGCAGCGTGGGTTTCTTCTTCATTGCCAAGCCTTTCGGATTTCCAGAGTGAATATGCTAAACACCCGCATGGTTGAGATGGTGGGGCAACAAAGCCGCGTACATGGCCTTGTGCACCGGTGTCGGGATGCCATGCTCCTTTCCGTACCGCACAATTGTTCCGGAAAATGCCTCCACCTCCATTCGTCTGCCATGCGCGAGGTCGTGATACAACGAAGAGCGGGAGTTGTTGTCATATTTTTTCAGCAACGCAAGCACTTGCTCGGTATAATTTTGGGGGATGGAAACGTCCTTCGCTCTGCCCACTGCCTCGGTTTCACGCATCGCGTCGGCGAGCATTTCTTTTGTGACATCGACTGCAAGAATCTCCCCGAGTGTCAGCCGGGTCAAGGCAGTCATCCCTCCAACAGAAGAAATGAAGATGAATTTCTTCCAGATCTCGGTCTGAATGTTCTCGGGAATCGAGGCGTTGACTCCTGCCTTGAGCATTGAGTCGAGAATCTCTTTCGCACGCTGCAACGTTGTTTCGTCGCTCTTCTTGAAAGCACCAAAGACGATTTTTGTTGGGCCGACGGTGTGTGTGATTTCCCCCGGCGCGGTGATTGTCGAGTAAATGTATGAGACTCCGCCAAAGACTTTGCCCCGCGGAATGACGCGTTCAATCTTCTCTTCGTTGTCAACTCCATTCTGGAGACTGATAATCACTGTGCTGTCGGAGAGCAACGATGGAAGCTGTTGAGCCGCCAGTTCTGTGTCGTAGGACTTCACACAAAAAAGAACGACGTCAACCGAGCCTATGTCTGAACAATGGTCGGTGAATTGTCCCGGAGGAACGACCCAACTCCCCTCGAATGAATTGATACGAAGTCCGTGTGAACGCATGGCTTCAAGATGGTTGCCGCGGGCAAGGAACCAAACGTCCTCTCTGCTTTTGGCCAACATACCGCCGAAGTATCCACCCACGCCCCCCGTTCCGATAACCGCGAATTTCATTTGCCTATTCTCTGGTAAAGGACTACAGATCGTGTTTCACTGATTCGACGTTTCCTTGGGCAGCGCTGGCTCGGCAAAGATGACTTTCTCCCGCTCGATCATGACCGATCCGGGAGCAGCGCCTTTGGGCTTACGCACGTATTTCTTTTCCGTCATCGCAACCGGAACCATTTTTGCATTCTTCATCTTGCTGTAGTACGCCGCGATACCGGCAGCCTGTTCCTTTGCTTTCTTGCCCGGTTCACCCTTGCCCGAGTTCACTTTCAAGATCACGTGCGAGCCTGCCGCTCCGCGGGCATGGAACCAGAGATCGTTCGGCTTGGCATGCTTCAACGTGAGTTCGTCATTGTTCTTGCTGCTCTTTCCAGCCCAGACTTCGAATCCGCCATCAACAGTGAAGATGCGAAAGGGAAGTTGCTCGCGATGTTCACTCTTTTCACCGATACCGAATTGCTCCAGTTCCTCTTTGAGTTCCGACATCGCTTGTTTCAATTCCTCCCGTGTCGTGATTTCTTCGAATCTCTTGATCAATTTTTCCGCAGGTGCGACAGAGGCTTGCAATTCGGACAATCGTTCAGCGGCTTGTCGTTGTGCGACGCGCGAACGTTTTGCCTTCTCGAAATAGCGTTGCGCGTTCTGCACCGCAGACAGTTCTTTCTGGAGTGGAACCTCAATGCCATCAAACTCAATGTTCTTCGCTCTTGGGTGCACGGCGTTCAAATTCTGCATCAACAATTCTCCAAATCGCTGATACTCCTCCGCCCGCCGATTGACCTCCAGATCCTTTTCCACTGCATCAATCGTCCGCTTGGCCCTTGCCAGCTTTTGATGCAGCTTGCCAAGCAGATGCTGCTTGTGTTCGTCAACCGATTCCCGGGAACGGACGCGGGCAACATAGAAGCGAATCGCTTCATGTACATCATCGAACTTCTGTTCGTCGGATACTTTCAGATGGTGAAGTGTCACGATCGAGAAATGGTACTTTGCATCACCGCCGGCATTCTCAATATACACTCTCGCGAGAGGATTCGCCAAGTCGGTCAGCACGGAGCCGAGCGCGCTCTGAATCTTCTGAAGATCAGATTCGCTGATGCTCATGGCACCAATGTTGTGCGGGACGTTTGCGCGGTGGAGAGTTTCGCGAACCAGGGTTGTACCGAGAGTGGGAAATTCTTCTTTCATCAGTGTGGCAATTGTTGCGAGCTGCGGAGTTGAGATTCGCATCCGAAGTGCGCCGACGTCATAAACAATCTCGCCGGTTCGGTATTCGGTGTGTGTTCCGATCATCTCTTTTGCATTTCTGAAAGCGTCGATGACCTTCTCATCCGACCCGACAACTACAACGTTCGACTTTGCTCCGAAGAATCGTGCATCAAGTCGCTCACCTGATTTCAGTCCGAACATGATCACTCGATCCACCGGATGCATGTTGATGGCGGTTATTACCTGATCGACACATTTGCCCAGGACATCGACGGAATTCGATTTTGCTCTGGCGAAGCGTGGTCTGAGGAAAATAGTGTTGGTAACCCGATCGCAACTGATGATGAGTGCGTCATCGGTGCTGCCGAAACGGAGAACAATTTGATCTTTCTCTTGCGAATAGGCTTCGATAATGGCGGTTTCCAGCAGGTTTTCACGCAGCCGTGATACGATGTATGATAAGGTGTGGTAATTGGTTAGCATGATGTTATCAACAATATACTCAAAAACAGCCGTTCTGCCATGCTTTTGCGGATTTCATGTGGATAACCTGTGGATGGCAATACTCCATGCGGGCCCTTTTCTTGCAGAAGAAGTAAAGAACTTTTAATTGCACGGGGTGTTCGATTTCCGTAACTTTGTTTCCCTGAATCACTTCACGAGGTATTATGATAGCCAGTATGACCGGCTACGGCAGAGGTGAGGCCACCTCAAAAGGCATAAATGTTGCCGTAGAGTTGCGAAGCGTTAACAGCCGGTTTCTTGAAGTCTCCACACGACTTCCGAGATCGCTCTCCATTCGAGAAAACGAGATTAAGGAGATTATCAGAAAGAAAATCTCCCGCGGCAAGATCAATCTGCTTACCGTGGTTGAGCACGAAAACGACGGTGACATTCCGGTGCGCGTCAATGCGTCGGCAGCGAAGGGATATTACAAGCTGCTGAATGATTTGCGGAAGACGGTAAAGTTGAAGCAATCCGTAAGGCTGGAACATCTGTTGCAGTTCTCCGAAGTGCTGGAGCCGCTGGAGATGGAGAACACCGACGACAAAGAATGGAACCTCGTCAAGAAGGCTCTCGAACAG
>CAYJNF010000362.1:0-4363 GCA_964370915.1 uncultured Chitinophagales bacterium | reverse complement strand
CTCTCCGACCCAGAAGAAGTTTCTGATAGTACTGAATCCTTTCTCGGCCCCAGGGGTCTAACCGGCTTGGTGCAGATTAATCATCGCGACGATCTGGACGCAGAAGAAGCCGAACGTTACACATTGTACTACGCGAAAAACCAATCATTGATGCTCGACGTGGAGATCATGTTGAAATCATTGCTACTGCTTGTGCGGAGGTAGTCTGTATGGCAAAAGTGACACTAGAATTTGAAAAGCCGATCAGCGAGTTGGAGCAAAAAGTCGAGGAGATGCGCAAGTACTCCGACAATCCCGACATTGCTCAAGAGATCGAGAAGATCGAGAAGCGAGTCAACCAGTTGCAGCGCAGCGTCTTCAGTGGGTTGACCCGATGGCAGAAAGTTCAGATTGCACGACACCCCGAGCGTCCGTACACGCTGGATTATATCGGCCTGATGACGACGGACTTTATCGAGCTGCACGGCGACAGGACATTCAAAGACGACAAAGCGATCGTCGGTGGATTTGCGAAGCTCGACGCACAGACCGTGATGATCATCGGTCATCAGAAAGGCCGTGATACCAAGTCGAATCTGTATCGCAATTTTGGAATGCCCAATCCGGAGGGATATCGTAAGGCCTTGCGTCTGATGAAGCTTGCAGAAAAATTCAAGAAGCCCGTCGTCACATTGCTCGACACTCCCGGTGCTTTTCCCGGGCTTGAAGCGGAAGAGCGTGGCCAGGCCGAGGCCATTGCACGGAATCTCTTCGAGATGTCGCATCTCAAGGTGCCGATCATTGTTGTGATTATTGGAGAGGGTGCTTCAGGCGGGGCGCTCGGGCTTGGTGTCGGCGACAGAATTCTCATGTTGGAGAATTCATGGTACTCCGTGATCTCGCCGGAATCATGCTCAAGCATTTTGTGGCGCAGTTGGGATTACAAAGAACAGGCAGCCGAGGCCCTGCAGCTCACTGCGCCAGATTTGAAGAAGCAGGGCATCATCGATGAAATTGTGCCGGAACCTCTTGGCGGTGCGCATCGTGATCATGCAAAAGCCGCGGCAATCGTCAAGGCTCAAATTCTCAGCGAGCTAAAACATTTATCAAAAATCAAAGTCGACAAGCTAATCGAGAAACGTATTGAGAAGTTTTCGAAGATGGGTGAGTATTCAGGGTAGGCTACATTCCCTCAACCCTGAGCGCTTTTCGCGAAGGGTCTAGGAATCCACTCGGTATTCGCTCTGCTCGGAATGTACGCTCAATGTTGAGCAGAGCGAAGCAACTAAGTCGTGAAGTATGTAACCAAGTTCATTTTATGTTTCTTTTGAGAATAAGATTCTTCGCTTCGCTCAGAATGTAAGGCTATGATCAAACACACTACTGATATTCGTGTTCGTTACGCAGATACCGATCAGATGAAGTTCGTCTACTACGGCAAGTTCTTTGAGTACTTTGAGCAGGGGAGGTCGGACTTGTTGCGGGATATCGGCTTGCCCTACCCGCGCATCGAAGAGATGGGGTTGATTCTGCCTGTGGTCGAAGCACACGCCAAATACAAGAAACCTGCAAAGTACGATGACCTTCTGCATGTCGTGACATATTTTAAGGAAATGCCGGTTGCGCGCGTCCGTATCGAATACGAAGTCTATCGTGACGGCGAAACTGATGTGCTCGCAGAAGGATACACAATCCATACGTTCGTGAACGCGGCAAGCGGAAAGCCAACGCGTGCGCCCGGCCAGTTTATGGAAGCGGTCGAAAAAGGTATGAGGAACTGACATGCTCAAAAAGGAACTACTCGACATTTTGTGTTGCCCGAAATGCAAAGGCGACCTGCATTACGAGCCGGAAAAAGAAACTCTCACCTGCAAGAAGTGCAACAAGGTGTATCCGGTCAAGAATGACATACCCATCATGCTGGTTGATGATGCTCAATAGTGTGTTGAATGACAGCCGTGTGAGCAGATTGATTGAGCTTGCATTGCTTGAAGACATTGGCTTGGGCGATCTCACGAGTGAAGCAATCATTACCGATGAGCAGCTGGGAAAGGCTGAGCTTCTCTGCAAGGAAGATGGCATCGTTGCCGGCCTTGAGGTTGCAACGCTCGTGTTTGAGTACTGCGATCACAGCATCACCGTGAATCCTTTGATTCACGACGGCGAGATCGCGCAGAAAGGTGAGGTGATTGCTTCACTTGACGGAAGCGCCAAGAGTATCCTGAAAGGCGAGCGTACCGCGCTGAACTTTCTGCAACGCATGAGCGGCATCGCCACAGCGACACACAGGTACGTGCACGCCGTGGCAGGCACAGATGCAAAGATCATCGACACGCGGAAGACCGTCCCAGGATTGCGTGTCCTTGACAAATGGGCTGTGCGCCTCGGTGGCGGATTCAATCATCGGTTCGGGCTTGACGACATGGTGTTGATCAAGGACAACCATATCGTTGCAGCCGGTGGCATCACCAAAGCCGTCGCGATGTGCTGCAAGTATCTCGCAGAGGAAAGGATCGATGTGAAGATCGAGGTTGAAACAAAGAGCCTCGTCGAGGTTCAGGAAGCACTCCGTTGTGCCGGCATTCATCGGATTATGCTTGATAATTTTGAACTTGATGACATGCGCAAAGCGGTAGAGTTGATCTCTCGCAAGGTGGAAGTCGAAGCATCGGGCGGCGTCAATCTTCAGACTGTTCGGCCTATTGCTGAAACGGGAGTCGACTTCATCTCGGTGGGCGCATTGACACATTCCGTGAAGGGTCTCGACATTTCGCTCGAACTTACTCATGTCAACTAAGTAACCCCCGCCAGGCATGTTCGATAAACTAAAGCGGCTTGGCACCGACACCGCCATCTACGGTATCAGCACAGTTGTCGGGCGGTTTCTCACCTTTATTCTCACTCCGTTCTACACGCACTTCCTTTCGCGCACGGAACTTGGCGTCGTCGGGAACGTGTACGCCTACATTGCCTTCTTCAATATTCTCTACACGTACGGCATGGAGGCGGCATACATGCGTTACGTTGCAACGCTGGAGATAGGTACGAAGAAACAAAACTTCAGCGTTCCGTTCCTTTCTATTTTGTTCACGTCGGTCATCTTCACGTTAACCATTGTGTGGAATCAGATCCCGCTCGCCGAGGCGAGCAAGGTTCCGCTGGAGTTCTCTTCGATCATTGGCTACAGTGGTGCAGTCCTCCTTCTGGATGCACTTGCGATTGTGCCGTTTGCTCACTTGCGCATGGAGCGCAGGGCGAAACTCTTCTCCATTCTCAAGCTGTGGAACATCTCCGTCACGGTGGTCTGCAACCTGGTGTTCCTGCTGAAATTCGATCTTGGGGTTGAAGGCATTTTCATAAGCAATCTAATTGCGTCTGCGTCAACGCTTGTTCTCTTGTTGCCAACGATCTTCAAGAACATCACATTTCAATGGAACAGCACACTGCTGCGAGCCCTCCTGCGTTTCAGCATTCCAACCATTCCGGCGTACCTCGCGACGATGATGATTCAGGTGATCAACCGCCCGATTCTCGAATCCCTGACCGAGCTGGCGACCGTTGGTGTGTTTCAGGCGAACTATCGTCTGGGCATTTTCATGATGCTGATTGTCTCGATGTTTGATTTCGCGTGGAGGCCGTTCTTTCTTTCACATGCAAGAGAGCCTGACGCGAAACGCATGTTTGCGCGGGTGCTGACGTATTTTTTGTTATTGATGACCGGATTCTTTTTGGTGATCAGTCTCTTCATCAATGACATCGTGACGACGCCGATCTATCATGGCAAATCGATTGTTGATCCACGATTTTGGGGCGGGCTTCCCATTGTTCCGGTGGTGTTGCTGGCCTACCTCTTCCTGGGAATTTCCAACAACCTGGTTGCTGGAATCTACATCGAAAAGAAAACGAAGAAGCTCCCGCTCATCACGTTCATTGGCGCAGGAACGAATATCGTTTCCAACTATCTCCTCATTCCACAACTTGGCATGATGGGCGCGGCAATTGCAACGCTGCTGAGCTACTCGGTAATGGCGATTGCTCTCTACTTCATTGTGCAAAAAGTCTATCCTGTTAGATATGAATTTGACCGGCTCGCGAAAATAGCTGTGGCAGGCATTGTTGTGTATGGCCTTTTCCTTCTGGTTCAACCAGAATCCTACCAGGTTCTCTGGAAGCTTGCGCTGCTGCTCCTGTTTGTTGGGTTGATGTATGTGATGAAGTTCCTTCATCCGTCCGAAGTGTCGGCGTTCATGCGATTGTTCACAAAGCGTTCTCCAAGAGATACTTCCGCCGAAATTCCTCCTGATGCCGAGGCATAGGCAAGTTTGTTTCCCTTCGCGCCTCATGGAATGTCACACCCGATTTTTGTATTTTAGCACCCAATGAT
>CAYJNF010000361.1:0-4386 GCA_964370915.1 uncultured Chitinophagales bacterium | reverse complement strand
GTGATGGCAAAGGGTTTACACTCAACATTCCGTTGCCGGCAGGAACGGGAGAGGATGTGTACCTCGCAACGTTCAGCAGTGAGATCGTTCCGGCGCTCAAACAGTATCAACCGGATCTGCTCATGCTCTCGGCCGGCTTCGATGCGCACAACGACGACCCGCTCGGTGGCATGAAGCTCTCGCATACGTCCTTCGCAGCCATGACAGAAATTGTCAGGGACATCGCGCCAGTGATCTCAGTACTGGAAGGCGGATACAATCTTGAGGCACTCGCGCAAAGTTGTGAAGCGCACATTTCCGCGTTGCTTGAGTAAGCCCATTTGCTGCCTTCCGCAAACATATCGCAAGGGTGTTCTTGATTTTGTCAAAGACTTTCTGTTATCTAAGCCAACCTCAAACGGTCACTCAACATCTTTCCTATGAAACGATCAACACCACTCTACTACGCCGACTATTTGGGTTTGAACAAACTGCTGGAAAGCCAGAATCCCGAGTCCGACAAGCACGGCTTCCATGCGCATGACGAGATGCTGTTCATCATTGTCCATCAAGTCTACGAGCTTTGGTTCAAACAGATACTTCACGAAATGGATTCCGTGATCGAGATTTTTGACAAGGAGTATGTTGACGAGAGGGAAGTGGGGATTGCAGTTCACCGTCTGGCTCGCATCACAGAAATCCAGAAGCTGCTGATTGATGAGCTGCGCGTGCTGGAGACAATGACCGCGCTGGATTTCCTGGAATTCCGCGACGTTCTGTATCCGGCATCCGGTTTCCAGAGCTATCAGTTCAGGATGATCGAGAACAAGCTCGGCATGGTGCCTGAGCAACGACTGCTGTACAACAAGGAAGCGTACTACGCGCACCTTTCGGGCACGCATCAAGAGGTTGTCCGAGAGGCGGAATCCACACCGTCGATCTTTTCGCTTCTGGAACGTTGGCTGGAGCGGACGCCGTTTCTTGAATTCCTGGGGTTCAACTTCTGGTCTCATTATCGGAAAGCAGTCGACTATTTGCTGAACACCGACAAGCAGGCCATTCTCGGCAATCCTCTCTCCAGCGAAGACGAGAAGAAAAAGCAACTGGAGGAGGTAGCGGCGAACGAGGAGAACTTCGCGGCAATCCTCGACGAAAAGAAGCACAGAGAGTTCATCGCATCGCGCAAGCGCAGGTTTTCCCACAAAGCGACGCAAGCAGCCCTGCTGATTGAATTGTATCGTGATGAGCCGATCCTTCACATTCCGTTCAGGTTGCTGAACTTCCTCATGGATATCGATGAGAACTTCACGACGTGGCGGTACCGGCATGCGTTGATGGCGCACCGGATGATTGGCAACAAGATCGGCACCGGCGGCTCGACAGGATACAACTATCTCAAAGCAACGGTCGATAAATACAAGGTCTTTGTCGATCTCTTCAATCTCTCAACGTTCTTAATTCCGCGGTCACAGTTGCCGGCATTGCCGGAAGAAGTGAGGCGGAATCTCGGATTTTACTACACACATTCATGACATTATGGAGCTGAATCTTTCTGGCAAACGTGCGCTCGTCTGTGGCAGCACGCAAGGTCTCGGCAAAGCAAGCGCAATTGAATTGGCAAAGCTTGGCGCTTCGGTCATCCTCATGGCACGAAACGAATCGTCGCTGCAAGAAACGCAACAGGAACTCGAGAGCAGTGCCGGGCAATCGCATGGCTACCTTGTTGCCGACTTCGCCGATGTGAATCAGGTGACGCAGCGAATTCAGGAGTATGTAGCGACTCATCCGCCAATTCACATCCTTGTAAACAACACCGGTGGTCCGCCAGGCGGGCTGCTCATTGACGCAGCGCAGCAGGAATTCGTGAACGCGTTCGCCGCGCATATTCTCTGCAATCACGCGCTTGTGCAGGCTGTTGTTCCCGGCATGAAGTCGGAAGGATATGGGCGCATCATCAACATCATTTCGACTTCCGTGAAACATCCGATTCCGGGGTTGGGAGTCTCCAACACAACGCGTGGCGCGGTCGCATCCTGGGCAAAGACTCTTGCTGGTGAGCTTGCGCAGTTTGGCATAACGGTGAATAACGTGCTTCCCGGCATGACGAAGACGGGGCGGCTCGATGCACTCATCCAATCGAAGGCGGAAAAGGCAGGGAAGAGTATCGATCAGATAGCAAGGGAGATGATCGCCGAAATCCCTGCAGCGCGCTTCGGTCAGCCGCAAGAGCTGGGTGCAGCAGTTGCTTTTCTTGCAACGCCCGCCGCGTCGTACATCAACGGCATCAATCTGCCTGTTGATGGCGGGCGGACAACAAATCTCTGAGTCACGTAATCAAATGACGAATGGATCAAATCAAGAATTACATTGACGGAACATTCTTTCCGCCTGTGTCGGACCTGTACATTCAGAACTACAATCCGGCAACCGGAGAAGTGTACTCTCATCTGCCTGATTCGGATCAGCGCGATGTGAATGCTGCCGTTGAAGCAGCCGGGGCTGCATTTCCTGCTTGGTCGACGATGACGGCCGGCGTTCGGTCGCACATTCTCCTGCGTATAGCGGAACTGATCGAGCGCGACATCGACAAACTTGCGCTCGCCGAATCAATCGATCAGGGCAAGCCGGTTTGGCTCACGAAGAGCGTCGATATTCCGCGAGCGGCCAGCAATTTCCGATTCTTCGCGACGGCAATTCTGCATTTTGCCAGCGAAGCCCATGCGATGGAGAATACGGCGATCAACTACACGCTCAGAAATCCCATCGGGGTTGTTGGCGCGATTTCGCCGTGGAACCTGCCGCTGTATCTTTTTACATGGAAGATCGCGCCCGCACTTGCAACCGGCAACTGCGTTGTGGCAAAACCGTCCGAGCTGACGCCGATGACAGCCTTTATGCTCTCGGAGATTTGTGCAGAGGCAGGGCTTCCATCGGGCGTGCTGAATGTTGTGCACGGCTACGGCCAGAAAGTCGGCGCGGCGATCTCTGCACATCCGGCTATTCCGGCAATCACATTCACGGGGGGAACGAAAACCGGAGGCGAGATTGCCAGGACTGCCGCTCCCATGTTTAAGAAGTTGTCGTTGGAGATGGGAGGAAAGAATCCGACGATTATTTTTGCCGATTGTGATGAGGATGGTGATTTCGAGAAGATGATTGAGACGACGATTCGGTCATCATTCCAAAATCAAGGGGAAATCTGTCTTTGTGGTTCACGTATTTTTATCGAGCGTCCTCTCTACGAAAAGTTCAAACATGAATTCGTGGAACGAACCAAGCTCCTTCGCGTTGGGGATCCGTTGGACGACACAACGTACATTGGAGCGATAAATTCAATTCAACATCTCCAGAAGATTCAATCGTATATCACGCTTGCCGAGTCGGAAGGGGGGAAAATTCTCGTCGGCGGTAGCCGGATCCATTTGGAGGGACGATGCAAGTATGGCTGGTACTTCGCGCCAACGGTGATCGAGGGGCTTGCACCCGACTGCCGGACAAATCAAGAAGAAATCTTTGGTCCGGTGGTGACGTTGATGCCGTTTGATACTGAAGACGATGTGCTCGCGTTCGCTAACAGCACGCAGTACGGATTGGCCGCAACCATCTGGACTCAGAATCTGACTCGAGCACACCGGATTGCAGCCCGGATTCAATCCGGCGTCGTCTGGATCAATTGCTGGATGGTGAGAGATTTGCGTACGCCGTTTGGCGGAATGAAGAACAGCGGGCTGGGGCGTGAAGGGGGTCTTGAAGCGTTACGCTTCTTTACGGAGCCGAAGAACATTTGCATTGCTCTTTAGAAGGAGCGAAAGTTTGTTGAGTCAAGGGAGTTTATGGAATCAAAGGAGTCCGTGGAGTCAGGAAGGATGATTCATTCGTCGAATGCACCGGAACCAGTTGGCATGTATCCGCATGCGCGCCGGGCAGGCAATCTTCTTTTTCTTTCAGGAGTTGGTCCTCGTGAACGGGGAACGCAGCAGATTCCGGGCGTAACGCTGGATGCCGCAGGACAAATCATTGCCTACGACATCGAGGCGCAGTGCCGTGCGGTCTTCAAGAACGTGAAGGCAATTCTCGAAGATGCCGGCTCGAGTTGGGACAAGATCGTTGACGTGACGGTGTTTCTCACAAACATGAAGCAGGATTTCGCGACGTACAATCGGGTTTACGCGGAGTACTTTGCTTCAAACCAACCATGTCGCACCACAGTCGAGGTCGGGGCGTTGCCGACTCCGATTGCGATTGAGCTTAAGGTGATTGCTATGGTGTAGTTTGTTTATTGCCCACGGTTCTGTTGCCGAAGCACAATCGGCATTGTATGTTGCTTTGGACCAACAATACATGTCGAAGGAACAATTCCAAGAATTGTATGCTGAATGTCTTGAAATCTCACGAATGGTTTCCGGC
>CAYJNF010000360.1:0-4402 GCA_964370915.1 uncultured Chitinophagales bacterium | reverse complement strand
CCCGCCGTTTTGCGACTCAACATAAATTCGGTTGGGGTTTGTTGGATCAACGAGGGCGTAGAACCCATCGCCGCCGTAAATGCCAACCCAATCACTTCCAGTTCCCGTCATTGTGCGAACCGTTCCGTTGTCCTGGAGGCCACCGTAATATCGTTGCGGATTTGTGAAGTCGATGGTACCCGCGTAGAACTGCGAAATGGGGAGGTTGAACGATTTCACCCAGGACGCTCCTGCATTCGTCGAAACAAAAACTCCACCGTCACTTCCCAGAACAACCCGGTTCGGATTCGACCGATCATATTCGATAGCATGAAAATCAACGTGCACGTTAGTTGCCACGACCGACCAACTTGTTCCGCCATTCACCGTTCGATAGAGGTTCGTCATTCCGGCATAGACGGTGTTTGGGTCAGTCGGGTGAACAGTGATCACGTTGTTGTACCAAACTTGGCCCTCGGAAAAGGAACTCGTCGAGGTGCTTGCCCAGCTGAGACCGCTGTCTGATGAGCGAAACACTCCTCTGACCCCGGTTCCATTGGAGCACAGGGCGTAGAACACATTTGGTTGCGATGGTGCCACCGCGAGGCTTGTGCGTCCGATGTTTGCCTCATTAGCAGGGAAGCCGTTTGTAACCTTCGACCACGTGTCGCCTCCATTTGTGGATATCCACAGGCCTGAGTTGGCGCTATTCAGAATGCTATAACTCAGTGGACGATGACGGGTCCAAACCGTTGCCAATAAACGATTTGGATTCGCCGGATCGATTAAGATATCGCAAGCACCTGTGGTGTCGTTTACAAAGAGAACCTTCTGCCACGAAACGCCCGCATCGGTCGAGCGGTACACGCCGCGGTCCATGGTTCGACCCCGATACAGACCGAGTGCAGCGGCAAAAATACGATTCGGATTGGAGGCATGAATTGCTGTTCGACCTATGTGTCCGGTGGTAGTGAGTCCGAGGTGGCTCCAAGTGAGTCCGCCGTTTGTCGACTTCCAGATTCCGTTTCCGGGATAGATGGCGATGCCACCAGGATTTGCTTCTCCGGTTCCAACATAAACTACTTCGGGATTGATCGGATCGAAACTCATGGACCCGATTGAGTATGACTCATTGAAGATATTGCTCCAAGTTGTGCCGTTGTCATTCGATTTCCAAACTCCGCCTGCGGCCGATCCCGCATAGATGATGTTAGCATTCGTGGGATGGAGCAGGAGGCAGGTGATTCGTCCGCCTATGTTCGTTGGTCCAACACTTTGCCAGGCTGGGACAGCATGTTGGGATTGTGATTGAGCCATAGCGAGGATCTGATTTCGGGCTTGCTCGTAGAGGGAAGGATCAACATCGCTGTGAGGATAGACTCGTTGCAGCATGAACCAATCGTTATCCGTGGCCTCATGTGCAGGCTTCTCGTTTCCGGTTCGAAGAGTTGTTCCGGAAAGAATGAAGCTCAATGTCATGAGGGCGAGAGTCACTGCTGCCATGAGTAACTGGCGATAAGAAACCATAAGCTGATCCTGAAATGAATTGAGTAAGAACGCAGCAGAAATCTACTAAGCTCATTCGCGAGAAGCAACAGAATTCATTTTGCATTGGTGAGCTTTTCTGATAAATTTAGATGCATCCAAACAATCACAGTATGACACACGATCGATCAGTTGTTCTGGAAGGAAAGTCTGTTGCGTACAAAGTTATTCGAAGTGGCAAAGCAAGGCGGTTATCTCTCAAACTCTCGCCTGCTGCCGGACTCTTGCTGGTGGTTCCGAAACGGCTGAGCATTGCTCATCTCGACCTCGACCAGCTTCTCCAGTCCAAATCTCTATGGATACTCAATAAGCTCAGACTCATCGCAAGTCTTGAGAACAGACAACCAAGGTTTACGCCTACGCAGGGCGGCAGGCTTTCCTTTGCCGGGAAAGAAATCGCACTGAGCATTGAACCCTCACCACGGAAGAGAGATCGAGTAGCACTCATCGGGAATACGCTGACTGTTTCGACGCAACGCGGGGAAAACGACCATGTGCGAGCACTTGTTGCCAAATGGTATGCGCGTGCAGCTGCCGAGATCATCCCTGCCAGAGTACGAGAGTTGAATAGGCATGTTGGCTACACACTAAACAGCGTCTCAGTACGAAATCAAAAAAGTCGGTGGGGGAGTTGCTCCCGCAAGGGAAACCTGAATTTCAACTGGAGATTGCTGCTGGTACCTCCATCGGTGATGGACTACCTGATCTATCATGAACTTGCCCACTTGAAGGAGCTGAATCACTCCGTTCGCTTCTGGAGGTTGGTGGAGCAACTCTGTCCTGCATTTCGAGAAGCGGAAGCGTGGCTCAAGAAAGAAGGAAGGTCGATGTTCTGGTAAGTGGTACTACGTAGTTTGTGCAATCGTTTCACTTCTGTGGTAATCATCACGCGTAGCCAACATACAACGTTGTACCATACATCGTAGTACATCGTTCCTCATTCCAATTTCCCTACTGGCGCAATAATGAAGATCTTGCTCGTTGAAGACAATTTTGAACATCTACGCCTGACAAAGTACGTCCTCAAGCACAATAACGTTCGTGGTGATGTGTACGTTGTTCGTGATGGGCAAGAAGCTCTCGACTATCTGTACAATCGGAATCAGTTTGCTGATTGTGCAGCCAATCCGCGGCCCAATCTCGTCCTGCTCGACCTGAACACACCGCGCATCAACGGTCGGGAGGTGCTTCGGACAATCAAGTCTGATGATTCGCTGAGCCAAATTTCGGTCGTTGTGTTGAGCTCTTCAGACCGTGAAGACGACGTTTCATACGCATACGAGCATGGAGCTGCGGCATACATCTCCAAAAGCGCGGGGTTCGAGCGCCTGAACGAGGCTCTTGCGTCCATTCACGAATTTGCCGCATCGCCGCGACAAAGCCTGTAATTTTCCGATAACGAGTGGCATGCCCGGTCGCTCGTCACACTCCTTGAATGTCCCTGCCCTTCTTTGTACCTTGGTGTAAGTTTTATCTCACACCAATCGGTTATTCATGTCGCATCGCCTCGTAGCACTCGTCGGACGTCCAAACGTCGGCAAATCCACACTCTTCAATCGCATCATTGGTCGTCGCGATGCTATCGTGCATGATATGCCCGGTGTTACGCGCGACCGGAACTATGCAGAGACCGAATGGGCAGGGAAGCGGTTTTCCCTCGTTGACACCGGAGGCTACGTCCCGAAATCTGAAGACATCATTGAAATCGCCATTCGCGAACAGGCACAAATCGCCATCGAGGAAGCCGATGTCGTTGTTTTTGTGGTTGATGTGAAGGATGGTGTGTTGTCCACAGATCATGAACTCGCTGACATCCTGCGCAAGTCGGAGAAGAAAGTTGTTCTGGTGGTTAACAAGATTGATGGGGAAAAGAAAGAAGGTGAGCTGGCCGACTTCTACAAGCTCGGACTCGGAGAACCATTTTCCGTGTCGGCACTTGTCGGCCGCAAGATTGGCGATCTGCTCGATGTTGTCACGTCGGATTTTGTTTCAGAGGAGCAGGAAGACGCTGACCCGCGGCTGAAAATTGCAATCATCGGCCGTCCGAACGTCGGAAAATCGTCGTTTGTGAACGCGCTGTTGAAAGAAGATCGCCACATTGTCACAGATATTCCGGGCACCACACGCGATCCGATCGATGCGGTGCTGAAGTATTACGGCGAAGACATCATCCTGGTGGATACGGCCGGATTGCGCAGGCGCAGTAAGATCAAAGAGAGTATTGAGTTCTACAGCGCGATACGGGCGCTCAAAAGCATCGACCGGTGCGATGTCGCAGTTGTCCTGATCGATGCGACGATAGGACTTGATCATCAGGACCTACGCATCATCGAAACGGCGATTGAGCGTAATCGCGCCGTGGTCATCGCGGTCAACAAGTGGGACCTGATTGAGAAGGATGACAACACCGCCCGCGCGTTTGAAAAGGCGCTCAAGGAGAAATTGCGCATCTATGATTTCATTCCTCTCCTCTTCATCTCGGCGTTGACGAAGCAACGTGTGTACAAGATTATCGAACTCTCAAAACAGGTCGAAGCCGAACAAAACAAGCGCATTGCAACAAGTGTACTGAACGAAGTACTCCTGAACGACATCAGGACGTTTCCCCCTCGCAGCAGATCGGGCAGGGAAATCAAAATCAAATACATAACACAGGTGAGAGCAAAGCCGCCAGTCTTCGCGTTCTTCTGCAACGAACCGAAACTGATCGACGACAATTATCGCCGGTATTTGCAGAACCGGATTCGCGAGCATTTTACGTTCACCGGTGTCCCCATCGTTCTCTCATTCAAGCAGAAATAATGCCGAAGCGGATACTTGTCATTGGTGGACTTGCTGCGGGCCCAAGTGCTGCAAGCAAGGCGAAGCGGGTAAGCCC
>CAYJNF010000359.1:2875-4405 GCA_964370915.1 uncultured Chitinophagales bacterium | reverse complement strand
ATTGAAGGCATGTCGAGTTACAGCAACGACAGGGAATTCCGAAGGCTCTGCTCGCGTCTCTCAAGCAAACGGGACGACGAGAACAACCTGGCTCGTCTGGAACGAGAAAAGCCCGAGGTGAACCTCACAAAACGTTAGTTGTGGACAACTACCTAAGTGATCCAAAGCCCGATTGTCTGAGTTACCAGTCGGGCTTTGGGTTGCGTGAGGCCTTGGCGACTATAGCTGATGATTGGCCAACACGCAATCTTGCAAGAATCTCTTAAGATTATGTAACACTTGTTTCCCCATTGGTCAGTAGATTGGCCACGGGAAATCGATGTTCGATTCTCATCTCACGGAAAATGCCAGATTCTTTTCGCAATCATTGGAATTCGGGTTTGATCTTGTTCCGTTTCGACCTATATTCTTGTGGCATATTATTGGCTGGAACAAAATCGATACTTTCGTCGTTCAACTGAGCACATGAAATCAATTCTGAAATATCGCCTCATCGGTCTTTCGCTGGTTACCATGTTCACAGTCTTCAATGTCGGTCTGCCGATTGTTGTTGCCTCCTGCCCGATGATGAAGTACTCCGGCTCAAGGTCGTGCATGATGTGCGATAGCGGATCAGAGCCCGGCAAGACGAGGCTTACCAATACCACCGACAAATCGTGCTGCGTCACCAAGTATGCTTCCGACAGAAACAAGACAGAGTTCTTGCAGTCGACTCAGCATGTACTGGATTCTGCAAAACTGATTGTGGCAGTCTTGTCTAATGTAGCTCCGTTAGCAATCATCGACCAAATCCAATTTGCAGTTGCCGCAAACACTTCTCCCCCTTTAACCGCCGACATTCCCATTCTCGTTTCGTCACTTCTCATTTAGAGCTTCCTCGGCTTTTTCCATGTCATTCTGAACCTCGCGTTGCAGTGGTGAAGAACCCATGCTGTGCTGTTTATTCGGATTCTTCGACGTTGAAGCGCAAGACTCAACAATGACAAGCAAATGAGTCACTACCACTAGTCCGAGGAAACTTCTATGAATTACATTTTGGCTTTGCTCTTGATTGTTCCACTGAGCGCGTTCGCTCAAGGTGCAAGTGATACGCTGAATCTTAACGATCTCGTTCGCGAAGCGCTACGGAACAATCCCGAGCTGAAAGCGTTTGAGTACAACCGTGATGCGATGGAAGCACGTGTTGATGCGGCGGGGACGCTCGACGATCCCGAACTGACGTATATGCGCGAAGAGATGCCCGGCTTCCGCTGGAATGAATCAATGATGCAGAAGATCGAGTTGATGCAGATGATTCCGTTTCCGGGGAAGCTCTCGACGAAAACTGAAATTGCAGAAATCCAGGCTGAGCATGCACACCACGAGCACATGGAAAAGGCAAACGAGGTCCTGGCAAGACTCAGGTCGGCGTACTTTGAGCTTTGGTTTGCGCAACAATCGCTGGCGTTGAATCGCGAGAACGCGAGGCTGCTGCAACAGTTCACCAAAATTGCACAGACACGCTATGGCGTTGGCGAGACTCCTCAACAA
>CAYJNF010000359.1:0-2865 GCA_964370915.1 uncultured Chitinophagales bacterium | reverse complement strand
AAGACGTGCTGAAGGCGTTCGTCGAGATTGCGAAGCTCGATAATCAACTCATCACTCTTCGGCAACAAGAGCGTGCAATGAAATCCATGCTCGGGGCGTTGTTGAGCCGCCCGCCTGGCGACACACTCGGAGTTGCCGCCATGCCGGTTGGTGACTTGTATCTCCCAACGCAGGACACGCTGCAATATCTTGCACAACGTTATCGCGGCATGTTGCTGCACGTTTCGCTTTCGGTTGAAGAGAGCGAGAAGATGCTTTCGTTGGCGAAGAAAGAGTATTTGCCCAACTTCAAAATCGGCGTTGAATATGTGCGACGACCGTTCGAAGATTTTCGCGGGTGGACGGTTTCTGCGGGGATCAATCTGCCCTTCATGCCGTGGAGCATTGACAGAAATGCCGCAATGGTTGAGGAAGCAAACATCTCCATTGAGAAATCTCGGGAGACCCTGAAAAATTCCCGCAACATGATTCGCTCCAATATCAACGAATTGTACTTGAATGCCGAATCAATCAGAAAACAATTGGAGAACTACACAAAGGTGATTGTCCCACAAACGCAACTGGCTTTGCGAGCCAGCATGACGGCATATCAGACGGGGAGAACGGATTTCTTGATGCTGATCGATTCTTACCGCATGCTTGTCGAGCTTTCGATGGAGAAGCTGATGCTGCGGATGCAATTCGAGCAAACGGTTGCCGAACTGAAACGCGAAGTTGGCTACGCCGGAATTTTTGAAGTTCAACGTGAAAGGAATTGAAATGGAAAAGCCTGGAACCAGTGCACAATCCTCCCATTCTTTTTTTAGGAGAAGGGGCTGGGGGACGAGGTCTGTTTTTTTGGGGGCAGTGTTGGCAGCCCTTCTACTCTCCGCGTGCACCAACTCCGATAAGTCGAATCAAATATCGTCCGACTCTGTTCAGCAGCATCAGCATGATGGTGAGAAGGCGGAGGAGTATTACACGTGCCCCATGCATCCGTCTGTGCGTTCCGATAGACCTGGCGCGTGCCCTGTCTGCGGCATGGCGCTCGTAAAGAAGTCGGCAATGAAAGAGGCCAATGCGAAAGATGCCGAGAGTTTGAAAGCAGTCAGTCTTTCACCAACGCAACGTGTCATCGCAAATGTTTCGGTCGTGCAAGCCCAGCACAAGCAGATTAGCCGCGACATCCAGGCAGTCGGCATCGTGAGCTACTCGGAGCCGAACTACAAACACATCAGCGCACGTTTCCCCGGACGGCTGGAGAAGTTGTATCTCTCCTACACCGGGCAATATGTGCGCAAAGGCGATCCGGTTGCCGACGTGTACAGTCCGGAAGCGATTTCTGCGCAGCAGGAATATCTGCTGGCGCTCGACTCAGATGAGCAATCAAAAATCGGAGACCAATCGTTCGCATCATCAGCCAGTCAACTTCTCGACCAATCAAAGCACAAGCTGCTTCAGTGGGGATTCACCGAGAAACAGATTGCACGATTGAGAGAAACGCGCAAGACCAATTCCCTTGTCACCATCTACTCACAAGTAAGCGGTACGGTGGTAAAGAAAAGCGTCGACCCGCAGCATTACACCGCCACCGGCGACGATATGTTTGATGTTGCAGATCTTTCCTCTGTCTGGATTTATCTTGATGTGTACGAAAGGGATATCCGTTTCGTCGTTCCGGGGCAATCCGTTCAGGTGACAATCGATGCATACCCGAATGAAAAGTTTTCCGGACGAGTAGTCTTCATTGATCCAGTTGTGAACCCGGAGACACGGACGATTCGCGTGCGAACGGAGTTTGCCAATCAACATCTGAAGTTGAAACCAAACATGTACGCCAAGGCGACGATTGTCGTTCCGAAGGCGAATGCCATGGTCGTACCATCGACCGCAATCCTCTCGACTGGCAAGCGCACTGTTGTTTGGGTGGAAGTGAAAGAGAACACGTTCGAGCCGCGTGATGTTGTTGTGGGTTCGGCAAGCGAGGGATTTACCGCGATTCTCAACGGACTTGGTGAAGGCGACCATGTTGTCGAGACGGGAGGATTCTTGCTTGACTCGGAAAGCGAGTTGCAGCAACCGACATCCGCCGATCCGCATGCGGGGCATGGAGCTTCAACGGGCAACAGCGCACAGGAGATGAAACGTGACACTCCAACCTCGGGCGCCGACCATTCCAATCATAGCAACTCAGTACAGGAGGTTGCAATTCGTGTGGAGAATGGATATGCGCCGAATGAAATTCGCGTGAAGGCAGGCAGATCAGTGAGACTCACATTCAACCGCGAGGAAGACGCACGATGCAGCGATGAACTTGTTATCGAGAAGCTTGGTATCCGCCGCACGCTGGCGGCCTTTGCAGCGACGACCATTGAGTTTACGCCGAAAGCGCCGGGCAAGATTCCGTTCTCCTGCGGCATGGATATGCTGCACGGAACGATCATCGTTGAGGCGAGGTAAGTTATGATAGAAAGAATAATCGACTTCTCTGCGCGCAACCGCTTCATCATCATCGTCGCGTACGTACTCGTGATTGGTGCGGGGATCTGGGCAGTGTTTACCACACCGGTGGACGCGATTCCCGACTTGTCGGAGAATCAGGTTATCGTCTTCACCGAATGGATGGGACGCTCGCCGAAGTTGGTGGAGGACCAAGTGACGTTTCCGCTCGTGACTGCGTTGCAGGGCGTGCCGGAAGTGCACGCCATCCGAGCACAGTCCATGTTCGGCATGTCGTTCATCTACATCATCTTCAACGAGTCAACGGATCTGTATTGGGCACGAAGCCGCGTTCTGGAGAAGCTTTCGGTCGTGCAATCGTCGTTGCCGCAGGGAGCAAAGCTGCAACTCGGTCCCGATGGAACGGGTGTCGGCCACGTCTATTGG
>CAYJNF010000358.1:0-4426 GCA_964370915.1 uncultured Chitinophagales bacterium | reverse complement strand
AAACACTGCGCGGTCTGCCGCCATCGCCCATCGGTCCACCCGACCCTGCACCGCTTGTGAACCCCACAACTCTTGCCGGATCAAAGTTCTGGGCAAGCGGTGATCCGGCACTTCAGTACGGCTGGCTTGATGGCACACCGCTGTACCCGGGCGAGCGGGAGTATCTCATGGCGTGCGGTCCGCTATCCATGGCACTTGGTGATACACAGGAAGTCGTCATCGCGGTCGTTGGTGGTCTCGGCACCGATCACCTCAGCAGCGTGAAGTCGATGAAGTATAACGACAAAGTCGCACAGGTGACATTCAACAATGCGTTTCAAGCTGCAAAAGCTCTGTCGGGTCCAAGTGTGAAAGTCTACCCTCTTGACAAACAGATTCTTCTCGATTGGGGAAATGACTCTGCCGCCATCGCGGCGTCGGAACAGGCCGTTCTGTTCGGTGGTTATCGATTTGAGGGATACAACGTCTATCAGATCCCCGACGGCGCAATTGATCTCACGAATGCTGTGCGCGTCGCAACGTTCGATCTCGTGAATGGCATCCGCACAATCTCACAAGAAGAGTTTGATATTGAAGCCGGTGAAGTGTATGTCAGACCGGTGCGGTACGGAACAGACAGCGGCATTCAGCGCTCGCTTCTCATCAGTGAAGACAAAATCTGGAACCGGCCTCTCGTCAACGGACAAACGTATTACTATGTCGTGACGGCATACACGTACACGCCGGATGCGACGACCGTCATCCGCAGCGTAGAGAGTCCGACAGAAATTCTCTCGTGTGTTCCCGAATCTCCGCGCGTTGGAACCAAGTTTCAGTACTCAATTGGCGACACGTTGAAGGTCACCAGCGTCAACGGCTACAGCGATGCGGTCATCGTGCCCGTTGTGTACAATCCGCGTGCGCAGACAGGAGACAAGTATCATGTTCGGTTCGATACAACAACATCGAGCCGCACATACCGATGGAGTCTCTACAACGCGACGAAGGGCAACACGATCTATTCGAACATGACTGATGTCAGCGGCACAACCCAATTCACCGTCGCTGACGGCGGTTTCAAACTTACCGTTGGCATTCCGCCCGTTGGTTTGCGAACCATCATCGATCAAAACGGTATTGACTTGTACGGACCATCGAACACGCATCCGGGATTTGTTGTCCTCAGTCAGAAGCGTTCGCTCCGCGCAATGAACGGCCTGGGGACAACGCAACGCGATTATGAGATGAGGTTCGATGGACGGGGAAGCTACGCAATCCGGATGATCATTCTCGCCAGCCAATCAGAAGCCATCAAAGTACCGTTTTCAGTGTGGGATATCGGGCGTGGACCGGATGATGTTCCCGTGCAGGTAATTCCTTCGTTCCGTGATTCGGGAAACACGCCGGGCAGTTGGAACGTAACACCGACAGGTGTGTTCTATGGCGACACGTTGTTCAAGATCTTCGAACCCATACACGTTACGGATGTCCGATATCCGCCGAGTGGAAATGATTCTGTTGGTGTGTATGATCGACGAATCGATGTTTTTCGCGGCTCGCAGAGTCCCGATGAGCAGGGCAATGCTCTTTGGGGAATTCAGATTGCAGATAAAGACACAGACGGACTGCCGCCGCCTGTGGGAACTGTCATCCGTTTTCTGAAGTTCCACGAAGTGCGTCACGGCGACATCAAAGAGATTGCTCCTTTGGCGCCGATGGTCGGTGACGCGGCAACGGCACGAAAGGATCTCAGCGCGATCAATGTTTTTCCGAATCCGTTCTTTGCGCGGGCAATGACACCAACGGGTTTGGTGAAAACAAATGTCACGTTCACCCATCTGCCCGATCAAGCGACCATCCGCATCTTCACGATGGGTGGCGAGTTGATACGCACGCTGCGCAAGGAAGACCCGTCGTCGCAGTTCTTAGATTGGGATTTAAAGAATGAATACGATCTTCCGGTCGCGAGCGGCATCTACATCGCGCATGTTGAAATGCCGGCGCTTGGACTTTCGAAGGTCTTGAAGGTCGCGATCATCCAGGGACCGGAATCGCTGAATGGATTTTGAGATCAAAAGGTTTTCAAACCGCGAAGTAGGCCGCTCCTGACGGAGCTTATGGATTGTTATCCTGATCGCGTCTACAAAGAGGACGCTCCTCTGGAGCTTCCACGACAGAGGTGTCAGTTTCGTGGGCGGCGCGTATCAAAGTCCCGTCAGGGACGACCTGTTTGTAGTTGCAGTACTATTTATTCGTTACGAGCTCCGATAGGAGCGGCCCAAAACAGATCGCCCTTCTGCGTAACATAAGTCAATAATCCAAAAATGTTGTCGGCAAGATGCGTTACGGCGGGTATATAACGTAGATGTAATAGATCAGCTCAAACTCATACGGCTCGGATTTTTCTGCAGGAACATTCTCGAACGCCTGCATCGTCGCAACGGCGGTGAAGCGAACCGGCGCCGACTCGAAGTAGAAGCGCCCGCTTCCATCAACTCTGCCGCGCAACTGCACGTAATTCCAAAATCCTCTGCCAACATCAGCCTTGTGATGCCACTGCTTCGACATCGACACTGAATCTCCGGGCACAAGCGTAAGGTACCCGCCCGGCTCAATGTACGGATAGTCCACGTTCGCCTCGGTGAATTCCACACTCGTTCTGATCGAAGGCTGCGTCGTCAGCCAGACATCAATCTTCCCCTTGACATACGGCTTCTCTTCCAACACTTCGTTGTAGAAACTCTTCAGTGAAAGCTCCAAGCTGCCCGCCGATCCCCTGATTACTTCGGGAGCATTGACGATGTTCGAGTCGATCAGAACATTCACGATGCTGTTGGGCCGGACGTGCACAGACGCTTTCAAGAATTTCGCAGGTTCGTTGCGTGGCGGCAAGGCTTCGTCACATCCCATCACCACAAAGGAGAACAACAGAGAACTGAAGACGAAAGGCCAAGAAAAAGAAAACCACGAAGCCGCGAAGGAGCGAAGGGTTTTGAAGTATTGGCCTCTAAGTGTTTTTCGCATAGTTATAACTTCGTGTCTTAGTACCTATCGACTGCATCCCGACTTGTCGGGACAAGATTCCTCAGTCGCGTAACCTGTGGCAGGCCGGAATCTCGACGAGCGAGCCTTCGACCAGAATAGCGCGTCTCGGTGAAACCAACGTTATGGATTCTCCCGAAGGGATGCCTTCGGCATTCGGCTCTGAGAAGCGAGCCTCAGAATGACGTATCAAAACTCAACCTGCAATCCCAACGTTGTCCGTCGACCAATCAGATATCCGCCCGGATCGCTCAGCTCGCCGCCGATGCGTCCGTTCGAGTCGATCCATTTCACATTCTTCTCATCAAATACATTTCGCACATCCAGATACAGCGTGATCAACGAATTGGGCCACCAGTCAAATGCGAACCGCTGTGTTGCCTTCAGATCCACATTGAAGAAGCGCGGCATGCGCGCATTGTTCTGCTGGAATAATCTTGTGCTCACCGTGTCAAATCCGGTCGCAGTGGGATATCGCGTGTACGGCCTACCCGAATGCCATTGGGTGTAAACATTGAGTGCAAAGTTCCACGGCAGCATGATCGTTGTTGTGGCTTTGATAGTATGCCGCTGATCCCAACTCAGCGGATACACGCGAACAGCAGGTGGCAGCCCATACTGCGCAACATAGAATCCATCATCTGCACTGCCACTCACACCTTCGGCGGTCATGTAGGTGTACGAGAACTCGCCGGTGAGCCAATTGCCGCGCTCACGTGAGACGATGATCTCGAAGCCGGACGCTTCGGCGAATGGCGTGTTCACATACTCGGCAAAACCGTACGTCCCCGCAAGCTTGCTGTCTCCCGGCACGAACGTTTTCGTGTCGATTTGGTTGGATGTTTCTTTTCTGAAGTATGTTCCCGACACAACAATGTCGTACGGGAAGCTGTACTTCAAACTGATCTCGTACGATTTCGTCCGTTCAGGCTCGAGGTCGGGATTGCCGGTCACTGCGCTGAGTCCGCGTGCGAGCGACACGCGATCGAGTCCGCTGTACATGTAATCGAAAAGTGGAAATTGAAAGTACCATCCGAGATTCATGAACAAGTAGCCGTTCTCGGAAATCTGCGTCGCCGCGCCAAACCGCGGACTGATTTGCTGCTTCAACTTCGCGGGCACGCTTCCTTTGTATTCGAACGTGAATGCCGTGTCGCTCACGGGAATTGCCTCGATCGCCGGACGACTCGCAGTCGGGTCGAGAAAATCGTAACGTAACCCGAAGTTGAGCAGAATGCCGCTCTCGGGCAAATCATACTTGTCCTGAATGTAGATGGCGCCGGACCTGGGCTTGTACGTGTAAGCAGAACTGAAATTCAGTTGCGGCTCGTTGACGAGCGGTTTGCCAAAATACGTCTTGCGCGGTTCGTACTTCACAACATCGGAGTTGACGGTATACAGATTC
>CAYJNF010000357.1:0-4442 GCA_964370915.1 uncultured Chitinophagales bacterium | reverse complement strand
ACATTCTGCGCGATGTCGGGGAAGATGCCCAGCGCGGACGCATTTACCTGCCGCAGGAAGATATGAAGCGGTTTGGCGTTTCGGAAGAGGATATTCTGAAGAACAACTATACGCAGAACTTTGTCGATTTGATGCGGCATGAATGCAATCGGGCCCGCGAATACTTTGACCTTGCCCGCAATGCCCTCAAGAACGAAGACAAGCACTATTTCTTTGCTGCCCGGATCATGTGGTCGATCTATGCGCACACGCTCCGCCGCATCGAGCGTTCGAACTACAACGTGTTTGCCGAGCGCATCGCCATTTCGAAGCCATTGAAAGTGTTGATTGCTTTCCGCTACTGGCTGAGTCACCAGATCAGATACTCCCACGAACCGGGTGCCGAGCTGCACGCAATCTCAATGTTCTGATTTCTTCTCCACGGGCAATTGCTTCGCGTTCCACTGCACCATTCCTCCTTCAACATTCAGCACTTTGAAACCACGCGTCCCAAGAATTTCGGTCGCGTTGCCGCTTCGCCGTCCGGTCCGGCAGATGGCGAGAATGGTTTTGTCTTTGCAGGAATCCAGTTCACCGAGTCGCTGCTCCAGTTCCTGAATCGGAATGAGGATTGAATGCTTCACGTGGCCCAGCTCGCCCGTGTACTCTGCGGGTGTTCGCACGTCAAGGATCACAACCGAAGAATCCTTCACGATCATTGCTTGAGCATCTTCCGCCGATACGGCTTTCTTATTCCCGGATTGACCGAAGAGAACAACGCCGAATACTACCAAGGCAGCGACAAATAATCCCTGCACTGCAATCTGTTTCATATCGATTCTTCCCCTCATTTCAAACTCTCACTGCTGTTCGAACAAGTGGATATCCGCGACCCATCCACGCAGATGTGCCGCCTACAAGGTTCATGACATGCGTGTAGCCAAGTCGCTGCAGGATGTGTGCAGCTTCGACAGATCGCGATCCGCTCTGACACAGCGCGACAATAGGGGTCGATTTGTCCGGCGGCAACTCGTTTACTCTCATCGAGAGCTGGCGAACGGAAATATTGTGAACGCCAGTAATGGCGCCGGTCATCATCAGTTCCAGCGGCTCTCGCACATCGATCAATGTCGGAGGCGCGTCGCCGTCGAGCATCGCATGCAACTGTTCCACAGTGATATTCATGAACGTATCAGAAATTTGTGCCACTCGTTGAACCCCGCATTGTAATGTCATCTTGCCGCCTTGTGCACCTTCGGCCAGGGGCGGAAAGAAATCTGCGATGAATTGAATGAACTCCTGTTGTGTTCTCTGCTTGAGGAACGGATTCGTTTGTTTCTCATCCCCGAGCAACGAGAACGTGTTATTCTCATAGTCGTGCCCGGGATAGATTTTTGTTGAGTCAGGCAGCGGCATGATCTTTTCAGTGAGACTTCGATACTGATCCGCAGAATTGCCTCCGGGCAAATCACTCCGTCCGGCCTGGCCGATTAACAACAGGTCGCCGGTAAAAACGCAGTCGCCGATGTACAGACTAATATGGTTGTCAGTGTGTCCCGGCGTGAAGAGTATCCGTACGCGCATCCCGCCAACCGTAACCTCATCTCCATCGTTCACATACGTATTTATAGAAATCCTGGCATTCGCACGCAACGTGTCGCCAATGCCAAAGCGGTCTCCTTCGTCAACGATCTTCCATTTGTGCTTCGTGTTTTCGTGCATGACGATCATCGCACCAAACATCTCCTGTATCTCTGCCGCACCGGACACGTGATCGGCGTGCGTGTGCGTATCGAAGATATGAGTCAGCCGAACATGTGCCGTGCGAATCTGATCGGCAAGAAGCCCGACGTCTTCGATATTTGGATCAATGAGAAGAGCAGAACCGGTTGGATGATCAACCACGAAGTAGGATAGTGTGCCCGTACCATCAGTAGATCGGATTTGGTGGATTTGCATACTCCCTCCTCAAACTGGTGGCACAAGTGTTTGATGCAGTGAACAGGAAAACTGGTCAAAGAACGTTGCGCGAGTATAATAAAACGGGAACTTGCGTGCAAGAGGGATTGTCGTTGATCGTTGTTCGTTACTCGATGATAGTTAATAGACTGTGATTCCGTTCATCCTGTTAAGAGTACTTCTGTCGGCGAACCAAGATTGGTGCCTGCGTGTTATAGTAAGAGCACATTGTGGAGGATGAGTTGGAAACTTATGAAACGCTTTCCGAGGCAATGACAGGCCTGCAGCGACAGGGATACACGTACAATTTCTCAATTGAAGATACTGTTCTCAAATGTCAGGAGAACAGCATCCGCCTCAGACCGGAAGAGTTCGTCATCGACAAGGTGTTCCGGTTCGAAGGAGAAACCGACCCGGGAGACGAAAATATCCTCTACGCAATTTCGACCCGCACCCGCGCACTCAAGGGACTTTTGGTGAGCGCGTACGGGCCATACAACGATACCATCTCTGCTGAAATTGCATCGCGACTTGCGATGCAGAAGTAAATAGCCTTCGGCGTTCTACGAGTAGCAGGGACGCAGCGAGACTATTTGCTTTCCCATCCCCTTTCACGTAACTTTTTTGCAACTTTGAAAGGGATGCAAACCATATGGCCTGCTGGCTGCTCAAGACAGAACCCTCTACGTATTCCTTCGCCGACCTTCAGCGCGACAAGAGAGCAACGTGGGATGGTGTAAGCAATAGCCTCGCTCTGAAGCATATCCGGTCGATGAAGAAGGGCGATCTCGCGTTCATCTATCATTCCGGCGACGAGAAGTCTATTGTTGGCATTGCCGAGATTGTCTCCAACGCGTACCCCGACCCCAAACAACATGACGAGAAGCTGGTTGTTGTTGACCTGAAACCGAAAGAGGCACTGAAGAAGCCTGTTCCACTTGCTGCAGTCAAAGCAAGCAAGGAGTTTGCCGCGTTCGAGCTTGTGCGGATGTCGCGACTTTCGGTAATGCCTGTCTCAACGGCGCATTGGAAGACACTACTCGCAATGTCGAGATAGCCCACTCATGGAAATCCTCTACGGGTTGTTCAAGATTGTTTCCGTGTTCGCACTTGTGTTTTTGAACGGCTTCTTTGTCGCGGCCGAATTTGCTATCGTGAAAGTACGTTTGACGCAGATCGAGCCGTTGATGAAGAGCGGAATGAAGCGAGCTAAAACTGCGCACAACGTCATCACGCATCTCGATGCGTATCTCTCAGCGACGCAGCTTGGTATTACGCTCACAAGTTTGGGGCTTGGCTGGATGGGCGAGCCATTTGTTGCCCATATGCTGGCACCGCTATTTGTCGCCCTCGGTATCACCAATCCGACACTCATAGCAACCACTGCCTTCAGCGTTGCGTTCGGCATCATCACATTCTTGCATATTGTGCTTGGCGAACTTGCGCCCAAGTCGCTGGCTATTCAACGGGCGCTACGCGTAACACTTGGTGTCGCAGCGCCACTGCACGCGTTCTTTCTTGTGTTCAAGCCATTCATTTGGGCGCTGAACTCCACGGCAAACTACTTTCTGCGTCTTGTCGGAATCCAACCTGCAAGTGAAGGCGACCTTGCTCACTCCGAAGAAGAGCTGCGCATTCTGCTCAGCAAGGGAAAATCCATCTCGACGACGGGCAGAAGCATTCTATTGCGTGCAATGGAGTTGCGCAACCGGACGGTGCGTGAAGTGATGGTGCCGCGCACGCAGGTGGTCTTTTTGTCGACGGAGAAAAGCATTGAAGAGAACATCGGCATTGCGCATGAGAATCAGTTCACGCGGTATCCGCTATGCGAGAAAGATCTGGATAATGTTCTCGGGATGATTCATCTGAAAGATCTCTTCAAGATGAAAGATCCACATGGCGATGGCGCACGGCTGATGGAAATCAAGCGTGACTTGCTGTTCGTTCCCGAGACAACACCCCTCGAGCGCATTCTCAATACCTTTCTCGCCAAGAAAATTCTGATGGCAATTGCGGTCGATGAATACGGGGGCACCGCTGGACTGATAACGCTTGAGAATGTTCTCGAGGAACTTGTCGGAGAAATCCGCGATGAGTTCGATGTCGAACCGCTGCTGGTGCAGAAGGTTCACGACAATGAGTTTCTGGTCGATGGTACGATGCCGCTCCATGACTTTGCAAGAATGTTCGACGTGGTCCCGGAAACCAAAGACGTTGTAACTCTGAGCGGCTACGCTGTGCATCTGCTGGGACGAGTGCCTGAGAAGGGCGCTTCGCTCCAGATCGCGCAGTGGGCCGGGTCTATCGAGTCGGTTGACGGAAAGAAGGTGAAACAATTGCGGATAAGAAAAGAAATCAGGAATTAGGCATCAGATGTCCGAAATCCGAAATCCCGAACCTCGAACCTCGAACCCACATAGGCTTTGCATTATGACCACGTTCAAATCCATTGTTGCCATCTGTCTTGTTTCTGCCACTGCGTTCGCGCAGTACTATGAGCGTCC
>CAYJNF010000356.1:1483-4465 GCA_964370915.1 uncultured Chitinophagales bacterium | reverse complement strand
TGAGTCCGGCAGAGCCGCCGACGCGTTCGCGCGAGCCTTCCTTTGTCGCGACATTCAGATCGGAAGAAGTTTTACCGCCGTACTTTGCTTCGAGAACTCCTTTGCTCAGCTCAACGCTTCGCACGATATCCGGATTGAACACGCTGAGCAATCCGCCGAAGTGTGTCGGATTGAGTAGCGGCATGCCGTCGAGCAGAATGAGATTCTGATCGGGTGAGCTGCCGCGGACATGCATTCCTCCCAACAATTCTGATGACGTCTTCACGCCGGGAAGATACTGCAAAGGACGAAACACATCAGGCTCGCCGCCGATGGAAGGGAGACTCTTGATCAGCTCAGGTCTGATCTCGTGCACCGCAAGCGGAGCACGATCGCCGGCTCGGTTGGCCTCCACCAACACTTCGTTCAATTCCACTTCTCGCTGGGAGAGCCGGAGATGCACGCGCACATCGGGCACACTGTCCGGCACAGTTACCGGGTATTCGCCGCGCGATCCGCGAAACCCCAACGCGACAAGCATGTACCGTCCCGGCGCGACATCGGAGAACGCGTAGAAGCCGAACCTGTTGGTCGCATTGCGACGCAGAAGGGTCGCTTCATCATAGAGGACAACGTGCACTCCTGCAAGAGGCTCTCCCGTTGTTGAGTCGGACACGGTGCCGGACAACGTGCCGCGCTCTCCTGAATACGCGATGCTCGTCACCTGCAGAAGGAAACAGAGAAGGGGAAGCGGGCGAAGTAATGAGTGGGCAGCCATAGGTCTGCAAAAAGATACGCAGAGATGCGCACATCGGCAACCTTCTGAATTCCTTTCAACCCTGAGCGATTTTTGCGAAGGGTACTGAGTTGTCGGGTTATGATTTGTGGGGGCTACAGACGGGTCTACGCCTCTACGAGTCGTAGACTCGTAGAGTGTTCCACGTCCAGGCAGCATCAGTGCCGCGAAATGGAGCACACTACGTCGGTTCAAACGCAGTCGCCCGAAAGCGATTCCCCTCTAAGCGTGGGCACGAGCGTTGGAGAGAGGGGTGGCCGCTTTGCCGGTCGGGGTGTGTGACGTGTCAGTGTAACAGACACACCCCTTCGGTTCCCCTCTCACTCTCACGCATGCCAACGCTTAGAGGGGAATGTGTGATGCTTGATGCTGATTGCTCGCCACTCATCGTACTTCTGCCGAGACGGGGGCGACCGCGTGTGTGGCGATGTACACTGCTTCGCGTCGCGGCATGCGCCGTTGGTTTGACGGGGAGAACCCGCCGGAAGCCCACAAAAACAGGTTGCTAATTCCTAGAACAAATCACGCGGTCGCCAGTGGTGAGATAGTGAAAACAGCCCAGTGGCGAAATGATCCACTCAATGTTCCAATGGGAAGAAGACCCTTCGCAAAAATCGCTCAGGGTTGAGGCACTCTCACGTTTGAGCTTGAGCGCGGATTTTTGTACACTGTGTGCAGCTTCACTTACACCTACCATCTATGACCCGAAAGGAATTGCTCTAACATGAAGATCGGAGTTCCCAAAGAAACTCTGTCCGGTGAAACGCGTGTTGCGCTCATTCCTTCATTGCTTTCCGCTCTCACGAAGGACAAGCACGACGTGCTCATCGAACAGAATGCCGGCGCAGCCTCGTCGCACGCCGATGAAGAGTATGTCAAAGCCGGCGGAAAAATCGTCAATACAAAAACACTGTACGCCGAATCGGAGATCGTCCTGAAAGTGCAGCCGCCGTCACCGGATGAGGCTGCACAACTGCGCGAGGGTAGCAGCTACATCAGCTTCTTTGCGCCGCTGACAAGCCGCTCGCTCATCGATACATTTCTCAAGCGTCGGATCACCAGCTATTCCATGCAGTATGTTCCGCGCATTACGCGTGCGCAAAGCATGGACGCGCTCAGCTCCATGGCAAATATTGCAGGCTACAAAGCAGTGATGCTTGGCGCTGAACAACTGGACAAGATTTTTCCGATGATGATGACGGCCGCCGGGACAATCACGCCCTCTATTGTACTTGTTCTCGGGGCGGGTGTCGCCGGTTTGCAAGCAATCGCAACGGCGAAGCGACTCGGGGCGAAGGTCGAGGCGTTTGATCCGCGTCCGGCGGTGAAAGACCAGGTGAAAAGTGTCGGCGCAACATTCATCGAGATGGAAATCACCGAAAACGTTGAAACCGCAGGCGGATATGCGAAGGAACAGTCAGAGGAATTCTTGCGCAAGGAGCGGGAAGTGATTGGCGCACGGCTGCCGAGAGTGGATGTCGTGATTTCCACCGCCCAGATTTTCGGCAAACGCGCTCCCGTCCTTATCACTGCCGAGATGGTGAAGAAGATGCGATCGGGTTCGGTGATTGTCGACCTTGCTGCCGAGCAGGGAGGAAACTGCGAGCTGACCGAAGCAGGAACGACTGTTGTGAGCAATGGCGTGAAGATTATCGGAGCCATGAACCTGCCGGCCGCCGTACCGGTTCACGCGAGCCAGATGTATTCGAAGAACGTGGTCAATCTCCTCCAACATCTGTTTCCGAAGGGATCTCCAATCCAAGATTTGAATGATGACATCGTGAAGGGTGCGTGCATCACGCGCAACGGCGAGATTGTGAATGACGCCGTGCGTACTGGCTTACAGCAAGGAGGCAAATCATGAAGACCAACAACGTCGTGATGCTCATCGCCGGCCTGACGCTGGCTTTTGTTCTGTACGTCTGGGCTCAGCCTTCTGTTTCATCTGATGCAGTTCACCAAGCGAGTGCGGCAGTCGAGCCGCAATCGGATTACTGGCAACTGTTCTTCGTATTCGTTCTTGCAACGTTTATCGGCGTCGGAGTGATTGCCAGGGTTTCGCGCTTGCTGCATACACCACTCATGTCGATTACCAACGCCATCTCCGCGATTGCCGTCATGGGCTCGATCATCGTCACCGGCACCGATTACTCCGGAATTGTCGGATCGGAATTGGCTGCAAACGTTCGCATTCTTGGTGCGATAGC
>CAYJNF010000356.1:0-1383 GCA_964370915.1 uncultured Chitinophagales bacterium | reverse complement strand
GGCGTTATCGCGATGCTCCTTGCCGTTGTCGCAACATGGATTCAGCCGGACATCGTCAATCATTTCTGGATCATCATTGCGATCATCGCGGGATTTGCCGTTGGCGTGCCGCTTTCCCGCGTACCACTCACGGCAGTGCCGCAACGAACCGCGCTCTCCCACGCATTCGGCGGACTCGCCGCAGGTCTTGTCGGCACGGCGAAGTTCTACCTCTGGTCAGCCGAAGGACCTGAACAACTCACAGCGTTTCGCACCGGCGCAATCGTTGCGGAAGTGCTTTTAGGCTTTCTGACGTTCACCGGAAGTCTCATGGCGGCAGGAAAGCTTCAGGAGATCAAATGGATTCCACAGCGACCTGTTACGTATCCTCTGCAGAACGTCAGTAACGTCGGCCTGCTCGTCATTGCAGCCGGGTTAGGTGTTCTGTTGGTGATGAACCCGACCGGACCATGGGCATGGATTGCATTTCCGGCAATCATCGTTCTTGCTCTTATGTTCGGCGTTCTGCTCATCATTCCCATCGGTGGTGCCGACATGCCGACAGTGATTTCCATATTGAATGCGTACGCCGGTCTCTCGGCGGTTGCGATGGGATTTGTTCTCGACAACAAACTCCTCATCACTGCCGGCGCACTGGATGGCTCGAGCGGATTGATTCTCTCGATCATCATGTGCAAGGCAATGAACCGCTCGTTCACCAATGTTCTCTTCGGCGCGTTCGGGCAGGTACAGGCATCAAAGGGGGCGGCAGGCGACAAGACGTACAAGGAGGAATCGTTCGAGGGAGCGGCACAGGTTCTCGAACAAGCGTCGTCCGTTGTTATTATTCCGGGGTATGGCATGGCCGTCGCGCAGGCACAACATCGCATACGTGAGTTGTATGATCTGCTCAAGAAGAAAGGCATTACGGTGAAGTTTGCCATTCATCCTGTCGCCGGACGCATGCCCGGCCACATGAATGTGTTGCTCGCCGAGGCGGATATTCCCTACAGCGATCTGTCCGAGATGGACGAGATCAATCCGGACATGCCGCAGTTTGACGTTGCGCTTGTGGTCGGGGCAAACGATGTTGTGAATCCTGCGGCGCGCTACGACAAGTCAACACCAATTTACGGCATGCCGATCATTGACGCGGACAAAGCAAAGACGGTGTACGCGATCAAACGCAGCAAGAACCCCGGCTTCGCCGGCATCGATAACGAATTGTATTTCGCCGACCGGACATTCATGCTCTTCGGCGATGCAAAATCCGTTATCGGGGAGCTGGTGAAACAGTTGTCGGGGAATAGCACAGGGCACTGACAGTTCAACATTTAAGAGGTCTGATGTGAGCATGAGGTCGCCTCAAGCGACCTCATGCCGAATCAGGCCGCATCACATTCA
>CAYJNF010000355.1:0-4475 GCA_964370915.1 uncultured Chitinophagales bacterium | reverse complement strand
GTGTGAAAATTGGCTGTCAAGAGGTTTCGGAATTCATTGTGAGCACTGGAATCGAACCCTTTACTCAGAGAATTTTGATTCTCACGTATGCTCTTCATGTCGCGAGAGAAACAGATGAATAGCCCCTGACAATTCATGCCGAGAGAAATAGATGAATAGCGCCGACATTCATGTCGGGGAAAGAGAGCAGCAAACCCTTGAACGAAATATCGGTTGAATATGTGAGAATATTTCCATTCAAATAGGACAAGAAAAATCCACTCACTTCCACCATAGAAGAGCTTAAATGAAATCACTTCTCGAGTCAGCCGCCCGGTTTGGGATCGACTATCTTCAGTCAATCCAGTCGCGCAGCGTTGGACCTTCGGCCAAAGCGATCAAAGACCTGGACCAGCTTGATGAGGCGCTCCCTGAGCAGCAATCAGATCCTGAGGCCGTGTTGCGGCGGTTAAGTGAGATTGGTTCGCCTGCGACGATGGGAATTGCAGGACCGCGTTTCTTCGGTTTCGTAATTGGCGGCGCATTGCCTGTGACCGTCGCGGCAAATTGGCTCGCAAGCGCATGGGACCAGAACGCAGGACTCTACAAAATCACTCCCGCGGCATCGAGGCTGGAACAGCTTGCCTTGCGCTGGCTGCTTGACGTTTTGCATCTGCCGAGCGAGTGCGGAGCGGGTTTCGTTACGGGCGCAACAGTGGCAAACTTCACATCGCTTGCTGCTGCCCGTCACTCGGTTCTGAAAAGAGCCGGATGGAATGTTGAGTCTGACGGACTGTTCGGCGCCCCGGAGGTTACTGTTGTAGTTGGAGAGGAAGCGCATCCCACACTTATCAAGTCACTCGGTCTGCTGGGGCTGGGACGAAATCGTGTCGTCAAGGTTCCCGTCGACAATCAGGGACGCATGCGCATCGACTCCCTGCCGCGACAGCTCGCCTCACCGGCCATCGTGTGCACGCAAGTGGGCAATGTGAACACGGGGGCGTGCGATGCTGTCAGGGAAATTTGCAGACAAGTGCACGAGCGTGGCGCGTGGGTTCATGTTGATGGCGCATTTGGCTTGTGGGCCAGAACAGCACCAACCCGATTGCATCTTGTGGACGGAATCGACGAAGCCGACTCGTGGGCAACCGACGCGCACAAATGGCTGAATGTTCCATACGATTGCGGAATTGCATTCGTGCGCGATGCAGAAGCGCTTCGCGCTGCGATGGCAATAACAGCAGAGTATCTTCCGACCGCGAGTGAATACCGCAACCCTTCCGATTATACACCCGAGCTTTCGCGCCGCGGCCGGGGTGTTGAAGTCTGGGCTGCGCTCCGATTTCTAGGACGAGAGGGCGTCGCAGATTTGGTCGCGCGCACGTGCAAGCATGCGAGACGATTTGCCGAAGGATTAACAGGAGCGGGATACGAAATCCTAAACGACGTCGTCCTGAATCAGGTTCTGGTTTCGTTCGGCGATGCGAAAACGACTAACAATGTCATCGAGGAAATTCAGAACGAGGGCACATGCTGGTGCGGAGGCACAGTATGGCAGGGCAAGACCGCCATGCGCATCAGCGTTTCGTCCTGGGCAACGACAGATGAGGATGTTGAGATGAGTTTGCAGGCGATGATACGTGCAGCTTCGCTCGTTAAGAGTCGGGCATGACACTTCTTCGCCGTTGCAGTATCCGACACCGTTGGGGTCGCTGCGCAAACCGGTCAACAACATTATCGCGTTTGATCTCAAAGGGTGACATACAACTATTCGCGATTGATGCCATTGGATATCCAACCCCTCAGGGTTGATTTGTGATCGCCCTTTGATCCGAGGACTCCGTCCTCGGCTGTAATATATGACCCCGTTGGGGTCGTGCGCGAACCGGATCAATACCGTAATCGCTCTTGACCCCAGCGGGGTCGCATACTGCAGATGGGGCGACGCCCCAATTTACAGACGCCCAGCAAAACGAAACCCCAGCGGGGTGACATACCATCAGTCCCAAACATATTGTTCATCGTATTCAATTTGATAATCCTTCAGGAATGAGCGGTATTCATCCTGAAACGTTTTGTGGCGGTGATGTTCATCCTGATTCCGAATGTATGTGGTCACGCGTTCGACTTCTGTTTGCCCCACGGAAAACGCGCCGTACCCGTTTTGCCATGAGAACCTCCCGAGAATTCCCCCTTTCGTCTTCACCCATTTTGAAGAAGACGCCTTTACCTCTTTTGAGAAGATCTGCAATCGCCATGGTCCTCGACAGCGAGCAGAGAATATGAACATGATCGGCAACGCCGCCAACAGTAAGTACCGAGCATCCACAATCATTGCACGTGCCTCCTAGATACGCGTGTATCTCCGCGCGAATACCTTTGTCACTGAGAAACGCGTCACGGTTCTTTGTTGAATAGATGATGTGGAGAAGAACATTGGCGAGTGATTGCGGCATGGGAATCTCCGTCACGTATTCTGTTTCGGTATGCAACCCCTTCAGGGTTGATTTGTTGTGTTCAGTCTTTTGTCCGAGGGAGTTGCCTCTACGAGACCGTAGGCCCTCAGCTGTAGTATTTGACCCGTTGGGTGAGGCTGCGCGATTTCATGACAGAGGACTCCGTCCTCGGCTGTACTTTGACCCAACGGGGTCGCATACTACAGATTGGGGCGGCGCCCCGATTTACAAACGCCCAACGCATAAAACCCCAACGGCGTGACATACAACATGCATCGTTGGATATAACCCTCTCAGGGTTGACTGTCACGTTCGTTGTTCATGACTGTACTATATGACCCCGTTGGGGTTGTGCGGGAACCGGGTCAATACCGTAATCGCGCTTGACCCCAACGGGGTCGCATACTGCAGATTGGGGCGACGCCCCAATCCACAAACGCCCAACGCATGAAACCCCAACGGGGTGACATACAACTACGTCGCAAGTATGCTCGCCAGCCTCCACAGATCCTTGTCGATCGTCTTGCGCTGCGTCCACGTTTCCTTGAGAGGCGTGAAGGAAATCTTGCCATGAATGTCTCCTACCATCACGCCGCTCTGTCCTTCGAGCAGCGCATCAACAGCAGCAACTCCGAGCCGGCTGGCAAGCAAGCGGTCGCGTGCGCTCGGACTTCCACCCCGCTGAATGTGCCCCAATACGCAGATGCGATAGTCATACCCTGCGGCGTCTTTGATTTTTTCGGCGAGACTTAGCGCGCCTCCAGATTCCTCGCCTTCCGCCACAATAATAATTGCACTCGACTTGTGTCCCTTCGACGAGATCAACGCGTCCTTCAGATCGGTGATGTTCGTGTGGGTCTCGGGAATGGCGATGTGTTCCGAGCCGGATGAAATGCCAACATCGATGGCTATAAATCCGGCGTCACGCCCCATCACCTCGACATAGAAGAGCCTGTCATGCGATGCGGCTGTGTCGCGAATCTTGTCGATTGCCTCCATTGCGGTGTTCACCGCCGTATCGTACCCGATGGTGTAGTCAGTTCCATACAGATCGTTGTCGATTGTTCCGGGCACACCGATGATGGGGATGGCATGCTCCTCATACAGTGTCGTGGCGCCCTGAAACGTTCCGTCGCCACCAATCGCGACAAGTCCATCGATGCCTGCGGCTTTCAGGTTCTTCGCCGCTTCCGCTCTGCCTTCCGTTGTCCGGAAATGTTCCGATCGCGCCGTGCGGAGAATTGTCCCCCCTCGCTGAATGATGTTGGAAACTGACCGCGCCTGAAGATCCACAAACCGTCCTTCAATCATTCCCTCATAGCCATACTGAATGCCGATAATTTCCAGCCCGTTATAGATCCCGTTACGAACAACTGCGCGAACACAGGCGTTCATGCCCGGCGCATCGCCTCCGCTCGTGAAAACTCCGATTTTCTTCATTGACTCTTGCTGATTGTGCGAGAATGTGTGCCGCCGTGTCACTACCGAACGAAGTACGGCAACAAATCTATTTAACAGAGCACTGAGATGCAATTATGCGAAATTGTTGAATCCATCATCCAATATCGCTATGTTCATCAAGCAACAACACGACGGTCCTTCCGTTGTTGCTCGCGCAGCACGAACATCATCGCAATTCATCCCGATCAATCATCAAATCGAAAGGCCCGTATGTCGGCAAACAAAGAGGGCTGGGGTTCGCGTGTTGGTTTGGTACTCGCAATGGCAGGCAATGCCGTGGGACTTGGCAATTTTCTTCGCTTCCCGGTACAGGCGGTCAACAATGGCGGCGGCGCATTCATCATCCCGTATCTTGTCTCGTTTCTTGTGATGGGTATTCCGCTTCTGTGGATTGAATGGGCGATGGGACGCTTCGGCGGCAAATCCAACAACCATTCCACCCCGTACATTCTCGATAGCATGACGACGATGCGATGGTTCAAGTACTTTGGCGTGTTCGGCATCTGGACGAATATTGCTGTCGCGGCGTACTACTGCTACATCGAATCCTGGACGATGTCGTACGTCTATCATTCCGTT
>CAYJNF010000354.1:0-4494 GCA_964370915.1 uncultured Chitinophagales bacterium | reverse complement strand
CTTTTTCTCAATTCTTTGCGGCTTCGCGTCTTTTCGCGAGATTTCTATGTCGGATTTCAGGATGAACGGCATTCGAGGGGGGGTGGGTACGTTTTGTATCTTTCCCCGACATTTCATAATTTGGTGCCACTTGTTTTCCGCCGATGCATCATAGTGATGCCACTCCAGCTTGACAAGACTTAGAAAGCTTAACGATGGATCTTTCCGTACTTACTCATGACACCCTCGCGATCGGGCCAATCTCGCTCGTCACACTCATCGGGTTGATCGTTCTGACTGTCGAAGCACTGAATGACAAGACTGAGAATCTCAATCACTGGATTTCCTTGGTCGGCCTCGCTGCCGCGCTTATGCTTTCCCTGACACAAATTGGCACTACTGGACTTGCGTTTTCCGGCATGGTGACGACGGGTGGATATGCAGCGTTTTTCGCGGCCATTTTTTGTCTCGCGGGCTTGTTGACCGTAATGCTTTCAAAAACGTATATCAAGAAAGAAGGCATCGAGCACGGAGAGTATTATTCGGTGCTGCTCTTTGCAGTCGTGGGTATGATGTTGATGGCGGCGGCAGCCGACTTGGTGGTGCTGTTCCTCGGACTCGAAATCATGTCCGTCTCATTTTACATTCTTGCCGGATTTGCCCGACGGCGCGCTGCGAGCAACGAGGCAGCGCTGAAGTATTTTCTGCTAGGCGCCTTCGCAACAGGGTTCCTTCTCTACGGCATTGCGCTGATGTATGGATCGAGCGGAACCACCAACGTCTCCTCAATTATTGGAAACGGACGCCAGCTTGTTACCAATACGATGTTTCTGCTCGGCTGCGGATTGCTGCTGGTGGGGTTTGTGTTCAAGATTGCTGCGGTACCATTTCACATGTGGGTGCCAGATGTTTATGAAGGCTCGCCGACAACAGTCAGCGGATTCATGTCGACCGGCGGCAAGGCTGCCGCGTTTGCCGGCGTCCTGATTGTGTTTACTCCTGCGCTGCTTCAGGTTGGCGGTCCATTGCGTGAAGTCATGAGTGTCATTGCGGCCCTTTCGATGGTAGTCGGAAACGTGATTGCCATTTCTCAGACCAGCATCAAACGCATGCTCGCATACTCGAGTATCGCTCATGCAGGATACATTCTGACGGGTGTGATTGCTGCCAACAGTTTTGGTTCTCAAGGTGTGCTGTTCTATCTGGTTGCTTATACAGTCATGAACGTCGGGGCGTTCGGGGTGCTTTCCTATCTTGAAACGTCGGAAAAAGCAAATCTTACGTTCGATGATTATTCAGGCCTCGCATCAAGGCGCCCGACACTTGCGTTGCTCATGGCAGTCTTTATGTTTTCACTTTCAGGAATTCCGCCCTTTGCCGGATTCTTTGGAAAGTACTACGTGTTTGCAGGCGCGGTCCAGGCTGGATACACATGGCTGGCAGTCGTTGGTGTCCTGATGAGTGTTGTCTCAGCGTATTATTATCTTCGCCTTGTGGTGCTGATGTATTTTAAGGAACAGTCACACGCTGCACTTGATGCACCTAATTCGGGACTCGGCATGGCTGCGTTGGCGATTTCCGCTCTGATGCTTGTAGGATTGGGTATCTATCCAACTGCTGTTGTGAATCTCATTTCTCAGTTCTTTTAGCAGGATGATGATTAATTGGGAATACTCACTCACAATTGAATCGGTCACTCAGGGGAAGACTGTATCTCGCGCAAAGTGGGGAATGAAAGAACACGTGAGGCTCTTGAAAGAAATGGGGATGCCCGTACCCAAAGGAATCTGAACCCCAGAATCGTCGTGGAGAATGAGCAGAAGGGGGTCTCCGTCTAAAGCCTTGTCGGTTCGCTTTCCAACCGAAATTATCACTCCATCGGATAAACCTATGCAATTGCTTGCCACGGCTGAGCTGATGCAACAATTCGACAGTTCAGCCATCACCACGTATTCTCTTCCTGGAATTGTGTTGATGGAGAATGCCGGACGGGCATTCGTTGATGTGTTGGAGAAACACATCACGTCGCTCTCAGGCAAGTCGGTTCTTATCGTTTGCGGAAAGGGAAACAACGGGGGAGATGGATTTGTCATCGCGCGACATCTCGCCAATCGGGGAGCGATCGTCCAAATCGTCCTTCTTTGCGGGAAGAATGATGTGAAGGGGGATGCGAAAGCCAATCTAGACATTGTACTAAAGGAGATCTCGTCGAAGAAATCCCGTATCATGTTCAGCGAAGTGTTGTCAGCAAGAAAGTTTTCCACGATCTTCAACCCCCGGTCAGATGTTGCAACGACGGGTGTGGGGCCTCTTGTCACCATTTCAAAGCACTTCGAAGACTATGATGTCATTGTTGATGCGATCTTCGGGACCGGCTTTGCGGGAGAAGTAATGGGCATGTACAAGAATGTAATTCAGTGGATCAATGCCCAACGCGCGTTTGTTGCTTCGGTGGACATCGCTTCCGGTGTGAAAGCAACGACGGGCATTGTTGCGAGCGTTGCAGTGAAGGCGAATCTTACGGTCACCATGGGTTTGGGGAAGATCGGACAGTACGTTGGTTCCGGGCGTGATCATTCCGGAAGAATCGAGATTGTCGATATCAGTATTCCACATTTCCTGTTCACGCCATCCAAGAGTCCGACGTTCGGGGTTCAACACAGCGATGTGAAATGTCATCTCCCGAAACGATCACTCTCAGCACACAAGAATTCGGTGGGCCGGGTATTTGTTCTTGCGGGTTCGCGAAGTCTTACCGGCGCTCCGTTCATGGCTGCACAGTCTGCACTGAGAACTGGCGCCGGCGCCGTTGTTCTCGGAGTTCCGAAGTCGATTCACAATGCGTTGATTCGCAAGGTCACTGAAGTGATGGTGACACCGTTGGACGAAACATCGGAAGGGAGCATTTCACGTGCCGCGCTTCCTGCTATTCTGGAGAAAGTGAACTGGGCGGATGTGGTCGCTATTGGCCCGGGACTCTCTATGAACAAAGAAACGCAGGACGTAGTTCAGCAACTGCTGAAGACAATTGATAAGCCGGTGGTGCTTGATGCCGATGGAATCAACGCGATGGGTTCGCACATTCCAATATTGAAAAAACGAAAAGCCGCCACGATCATGACGCCGCATGTCGGCGAGTTGAAGAAGCTGATTGCAATGGACTCTGAAGAGATTGAACGGAACAGGGTTGAGGTTGCTCGAATGGCTGCAAAGCAACTGAACGCCGTTGTTTGTCTTAAGGGCGCTCCTACGGCAACCGGCATTCCTGCCGGGTCTGTTTTTTTGAACTCGACCGGCAATCCGGGAATGGCGACTGCGGGTTCGGGAGATGTACTGACAGGAATTGTCTCGTCGCTGCTGGCGCAAGGCATGCACACTGCAGAAGCGGCATACGCCGGAGTGTTTGTTCATGGACTGGCTGGTGACATTGCAGCAGAGAAGTTTGGTCAACGAAGCCTGATGGCACTGGACATTCTGGATTGTATTCAGGATGCATTGAAGGGGATAGAGGTTGAATGATTGAAAAGTTGAAGCAAAATCATTTTTGGTGGTATCAAGGGCCGATGGTGTTGTGGGCCATTGCACTGTTTACGCAGTCGTCGATTCCGGGGGATAAAATCCCCAACATAGAACTCCTCTCGCATGACAAGGTGATTCATTTCCTTATTTATGTCGTGTTTGCCTGGGCTATGCATCGAGCGATACGTTATCAAAATCGATTTCCCCTACTCGCGAAGTATCATTACTTGTTTGCCGTCCTCTTCGTTGCTTTGTATGGAATGTCTGATGAGTTGCATCAGTACTTTGTTCCCAACAGAAGTGCCAGTGTCGCGGATTGGGGGGCGGACTGCTTGGGTGCGCTTGCAGTGATTGCATTTTATTGGTTGAAGTCGAAATTCAAACCACCCGTGGCTTCGTTCTGAGTCGTTGCATTTCCTTTCATGTTTGACTAACTTGGATGCAGTTTGCAGTTTGAACTACAACATACGGACGGGAAGGCACGTGCCGGGGTGATGAAGACAGATAGGGGTGAGATTCCGACCCCTATTTTCATGCCGGTCGGCACGCAGGGGACTGTCAAGGCAGTCGAACAGCGTGAGTTGGATGAGGTGGGGGCGAAGATTATTCTTGGCAACACCTACCATCTGTACCTTCGACCGGGTGTTGAACTGATTCGGAGTGCCGGCGGGCTTCATGAGTTTATCAACTGGCACAAGCCCATTCTGACGGATAGCGGTGGTTATCAGGTATTCAGTCTTTCGGATTTGCGGGGGCTGGATGAAGATGGAGTGACGTTCAAATCTCATCACGACGGTTCGATGCATCGCTTTACACCGGAAAGTGTGATTGATATTGAACGAGCGCTCGGCTCCGACTTCATGATGGTGCTGGATGAATGCACTCCATATCCCTGCGATGTTGAGTATGCGCGACAATCGAACGAAGTGACGGTTCGGTGGGCAGAACGATGCAAGAATCAGTTTGAACGAACACATGCGCAGTATGGTTTTGACC
>CAYJNF010000353.1:0-4500 GCA_964370915.1 uncultured Chitinophagales bacterium | reverse complement strand
CGATGCAGGCAAAGGTATCGAGAGTCAGACGAAGAAGCTGTTCGAAGTCTGCCGCCGAAGGCACATTCCCATTTTCACGTTCATGAACAAATGCGACCGACCGACACTCGATCCGCTTGCGCTGATCGATGAGCTGGAAGAGGTCCTCGGCCTTGGTGCATTCGCCATGAATTATCCGCTCGGCACAGGCGAAGAATTTCGCGGGGTGTTTGACCGGCAGACAAAGGAAGTTCATTTCTATGAGCGGACAGTCGGCGGCATGTATCGTGCGCCCGAAGCAGTTGCCTCGCTCAACGATCCCAGCGTAAAAGACATCCTCAGCACATCGACGCATGAGAAGATTCTCGAAGAAATCGACATGCTCGACATCGCCGGCTCAACCTACGATACCAACGCCGTACAGAACGGAAAGATCACGCCCGTGTTCTTTGGCAGCGCACGCAACAACTTCGGCGTGCAACTTCTTCTCGACGGATTCCTTGCACATGCGGCGCCCCCCGCCCCGCATGTCTCGGGCGAGCAGTTCGTCCAACCGGACGACAAACCATTTTCAGGATTCATTTTCAAAATCCAGGCGAACATGGATCCGCGGCACCGCGACCGGCTGGCGTTCTTGCGCGTATGTTCGGGGAAGTTTGAGCGTGACATGTACGTAACACATGCGCGCACGGGAAAGAAGGTCAGGCTCTCCAATTCACAAAAAATGTTCGGGCAGTCCCGCGAAACGGTTGACGAGGCATACGCGGGCGATATTGTCGGCTTTATCGGACAATCGGAATTTCACATTGGCGATACGCTGACGGAAGATCCATCGATTGTGTATGATGAGATTCCCCGATTTCCCCCTGAACATTTCGTGTTGTTGCACAACCCAAGCCCGGCAAACTACAAAAAATTTCGCGATGGCGTTGACCAGCTGACGCAAGAAGGCGTCGTTCAGGTGTTTTATCGTATGAACTCCGGATCGCGGGTGCCTATCATCGCAGCCGTTGGCCCGCTGCAATTTGAGGTTGTGCAATACAGATTGGAGAACGAGTACGGGGCACCCTCGCGCATGGAGCAAACCGAGTGGAAGTTTCTGCGCTGGCTCTCACCGGAAACTCCCGGCGAGAGAATCAAAGCGCTGCTCATTCCGAGCGGTGCCGCGCTTGCTGAAGACTCGCACGGTCAGTTTGCCATACTCTTCCCCGGCGACTGGGCGCTCAATTATTTTCTCGACAAGAATGAGAAGGTTGAGTTGAGCGAACTGCCGTATAAAGTGGCGGTCGAAGAATAGTTTGAACTCAGGTTCTTGATTGGATCGGAACCGATTGAAAGACACGGAATCGCATTACACCCCACTTCTGCAACCGGAATTGGACTGCCGTGAGGAGGCATCCAAACCCATACTTCACGCTCCGGGCAAAGTTGATCGACGACGCCTCCGGAAAGTATTTTGCGGGACAGGAAATCTCACCCACACGGAATCCTGCAAACAGAATTTGCGAGAGCATCTGACCATCAAAAACAAAATCGTCTGAATTCTCCTGCCATGGAATTTTCTCAAGAACTTCGCGCGTGAACGCACGATAGCCCGTATGGTATTCCGAGATTTTTGCTCCCATCAGGATATTCTGCAAAAGCGTTAACACGCGATTGCTGATGTACTTGTACATCGGCATGCCGTGTTGCATTGCCGCTCCTTCCAGAATGCGCGATCCCAACACGGTATCGAACAGCCCCGATTCAAGCAGATACGACATTGCCGTTATGAGTTTCGGTGTGTACTGATAGTCGGGGTGGAGCATGATGACTATGTCGGCTCCCGTCCTCAACGCCGCCTGGTAGCAGGTCTTCTGATTGCCACCGTAGCCAAGATTCTTTGGATGAACGATGATCTCAAGTCCAAGTTCGCGAGCAACTGCCGTCGTTCTATCGCTGCTTGCATCGTCGACAAGAATTACTTTGTCCACAACATCGTTGGGAATTTCCTCGCAGGTGTTCCTGAGTGTCTTCTCCGCATTGTACGCCGGAAGAACCACGACAATCTTCTTGCCCCGAACCATCTATGAACCAGGAGAATTTGTGAGATTGACAATCGGCAGCATGGGCCGATTCTACAAGAGAGTTCCGCGAAGAATTAACAGTGCAACGCTGAAGTAAATCAACAATCCGGTCACGTCAACAAGAGTAGCCACAAACGGTGCTGACGATGTTGCGGGGTCGGCGCCGAATTTCTTGAGAATGAACGGCATCATGGAGCCGGCCAACGATCCCCACAGCACCACACCAATCAGACTCAGCGAGACGGCGAGCGCGACCAGGAACCAGTGCGCCCCATAGATATCCGAGAAGAGCGACCAGCCGGCAATACGAACAAACCCGATGCTTCCAAGTATGCAGCCAAGCAGTACGCCGGCAATGATCTCCCGCCGCATCACCTTCCACCACATGGACAGCGTGACCTCGCCCAGTGCCATGGCACGAATGATCAACGTCGATGCCTGCGACCCTGAGTTGCCGCCGCTCGAAATAATCAACGGAACGAACAGGGCAAGCACCACCGCCCTCGCGATCTCTTCTTCGAAGTACCCCATCGCCGTCGCTGTGAGCATCTCGCTCAGGAACAGAATGATCAGCCAGCCGGCCCGCTTCTTTACCATGTCGAGCAAACGGATCTGAAGATACGGCTCATCCAACGCTTCCAAACCGCCGATCTTGTGAATATCTTCTGTCGTTTCTTCTTCCTGAACCTGCAGCACGTCGTCCACAGTAACGATGCCGACGAGATGTTCTTCGAGATCAACAACGGGAAGCGCGGTTCGATCGTATTTTCTGAACACTTCAATCGCTGTCTCTTTATCGGCACGAACGGGAAGTGACACGAAGTTTTCATCCATCAAATCATGCACCAACAGATCGAGTGGCGCGACCAACAATTCGCGAGTACGAATGTCATCGATCAACTTTCCATTCTCATCAACGACATACACAACGTTGAGTGTCTCCTTATCGAAACCGTTTTCCCGCACATAGTCCAGTACTTGCTTCACCGTCCAATTCCGCCGGATCGCAATGAAATCGGGAGTCATCAGGCGACCAATGCTGTCTTCCGGATAATCCAAGAGTGCCTGGGCCGTTGCGCGCTCTTCCGGTGTGAGGAGCCCGATGAGCCGCTGCACAGCAATGCTCGGAAGTTCTTCAAACAGCGCGGTGCGATCATCTGGCGACATGTCATTCAGGATCGACGCGACCTGTTCCTGACCCATCGCTTTCAATAGCGCTTTCTGTTTGTCGAGGTCCAGGTATTCGTACGTGCGCGCAGCGATCGTCCGGGGTAGCAAGCGGAAGATGATCGCCTCATCTTCATCAGGCAGGTCGGCAATCAGATCTGCAAGGTCGGCAGGATCCCAATCGGCGAACAGTTCTTTCAGCGTCGCAAAGTCGCGGGTATCGATCAACGCGCGGATTTCAGGTTGGATTGTTCTGCCGATCATGAGTGCGATAAGAAATGCGTGGTTGTTTTCGAATGTGTTACAAGATAGGAATGCGTGAAGAGAAAGTCACTACAGCGAGACTGGATTCTTGAACAACAATCAGATCAAAAACTAAACCCGAATCCGCCATTGAGAAAAACGCCTTCAACAGAAGTCGCTACTGACAAAGAGAGCGTCAATGCCCGCGAGATTGGCGCGAACGAAAGTCCTCCACCAACATCGGCATGCCATCCATCCGTCGATTCACCGTCCACGTAGACTCGCCCGGCATCTCCAAAAACGAAAACTCCAACATCGGTTGGCACGAGCAGCTTGAGTTTGAAAAGTGCACAACGCAATTCTGCATTGCCCACCACGGAGGCGTCTCCGGAGAATCGGTTCAGGTTGTAGCCTCGCAGGGTGCTGCCGCCTCCGAGAAACGCGGCTTCGTAGAATGGAAAGGAACCTCTCAACTGCTCTCCTGACACCCGAAGGGCACATGTCAGCGGCCCTGCACTGATATAGCCTCGGAGATCGGCCAGGTATCGTTGGTAGGGCGAACCGTCGTCGAACAAATCGGGATAGTTCCAGGCTGAAAGCGAACCTGTAAATCCCTGACGCGGAGCAACCTCTGCATCAACGGACGACACGTCAATGCCAATCCCCGTTCCGATAACAGACTTCTCTCCTCGCATACTATCAACGATTGCGGCTGTAAGAGACCGATTGAGTTTCTGTCTGATCTCGAAGTGTTTGAACGATCCGGCGAGCGTCAGTGCTGCTGCCTTGCTTACCTTGAATTGAAGAGTTGGTTGAACGAAATATTGACGCGACGCGACACGATAGAAATCGCTTTTCTCAAGGGCCTTCTCACGCGGACTGTTGTTGCCGAAGCCATAGAAGTTACGCACCTCCAATTCCGAAGCATAGGCAAGCACATCCAGTGAGAGCGTCTTGCTCAGCGCAGGAAATTTTGCGGCGTATTGGAATTTGAATTTCCCCGTCTTGAGTGTCAGCCCGCCGACCAGCTCCATCCGGTACAAGT
>CAYJNF010000352.1:0-4502 GCA_964370915.1 uncultured Chitinophagales bacterium | reverse complement strand
GTGCTGGCCCGCGCCACCCCCGACCTGATCTACGACCAGATGGTGGCGGCTGGCTGCGCCCGCAAGGTGATCTTCTCGTACATGGGCAATCCTGGCGTCGGCTCCCTGCGCTTGGTGCGCGGTGCGCTGGAAAAAGGTCAGCTCGAATGGGAGGAATATTCCCACTTCGGCATGATCACCCGCTTGCAGGCGGGCGCTTCGGGGCTGCCCTTCCTGCCCATGAACCAGACGGGCGCGGAATCCCTCGAAAAAGCCAACCCGCTCATCAAACGCATTCCCGACCCCTACGGCGGCAAGGACGTGATCGTCGTCCCCGCCTTGAATCCCGATGTTGCCATCGTCCACGTGCAGCGCGCGGATGCGGAGGGAAACTCCCATCTGTGGGGCATCATCGGCGAGCAGAAGGAAGCCGCCTTCGCCGCGAAGAAGGTCATCCTCACCGCCGAGGAAATTGTGGACGAGTCGGTCATCCGCTCGGACCCGAACCGCACCATGATCCCCGGCATCATCGTGGATGCCGTCTGCCACGTCCCGTTTGCCTGTCATCCCTCCTACGCGCAGGGCTACTACGACCGCGACAACGAGTTCTACCTGCAATGGGACAAGGTCAGCGAGTCGCCCGAGGCCACGCAGAAATATCTCGAAGAGTGGGTCTACGGCGTACAGGATCGAAACGAATATTGGGAGAAGCTCGGCGGGGAAACCCACAAGCGCCTGGAAGTCAAAGCGCTGATGAGCGAGCCAATCAATTACGGCGAGTATTGATCCGCTAATTTGCGCGCATGAATATTCCCTCCATTGAACATGGCGGCACTGGAACACCGCTTCACTTTCTGCACGCCAACGGCTATCCGCCCGCCTGCTATGAACCTCTCTTTGCCCTGATGCGGGCCCAGTACCGCGTCTTCGGCATGACCCTGCGCCCGCTGTGGCCCGATTCCAAACCCGAGGAACTGCGCGATTGGAATCCGCTTTCAGATGATCTGCTGAATTTTCTCGATGAGCAAAACGTCGGCCCGCTGCTTGGCGTGGGACATTCCATCGGCGCCATCGTTACCCTGCGCGCCACCCTGAAACAGCCTGGCCGTTTCCGCGCATTGGTGCTGCTCGACCCCGTGCTGTTCCTGCCGTCCTTCATCCTGACTTGGAATTTGGCGCGGATGCTCGGACAGGGCCAGCGAGTTCATCCCTTGATTCCCAGCGCCTTGAAACGCCGCCGTCACTTCGACAACCTGGATGTGGTCTTTCGCGGCTACCGCAGACGGCCCGTCTTCCGCTATTTCTCGGATGAGAGCCTGCGCGCCTACATCGCAGGCATCGCCCGCCCCAACGCAGACGGCGGATTTGATCTGGCCTACTCGCCCGAGTGGGAGGCGCACATTTACTACACAGGCGTCTGGCGCGACATGGAACTGTGGCGCAACCTGCCCAACCTGAAGGTGCCGACCCTCATCATCCGCGGCGCGGAAACGGACACCTTCCTGGAGCGCGCAGGCAGCCTGGTGAAACGGAGACAGCCCGCAGTCCAAGTGGTGACGGTTCCCCAATCCACGCACCTGGTTCCGCTCGAACGTCCAGCGGAAGTCTTTGAAATTATGCAATCTTTTTTGAAGGAGATCCAATGAGTGAACTAACCTACTCTTCAGCCGAGTTGATGATCATCCACGCCGCCCGCCTGCTGCGCGATGGCGACGTAGTCTTCGTTGGCGTCGGCCAGCCCAACCTGGCCTGCAACCTGGCCAAGCGCACGCACGCACCCAACCTGGTGATGATCTACGAAGCGGGCGTGATCGGCGCGGAGCCGGCCCGCCTGCCGCTCTCCATCGGCGACCCGACCTTGGTCAGCGGCTCGCTCTCGGTGGTCAGCATGTACGACATCTTCGCCAACTACCTTCAGCGCGGCAACGTGGATGTGGGCTTCATGGGCGGCGCCCAGATCGACAAGTTCGGCAACATCAACGCGACAGTCATTGGTGACTACGCGAAGCCAAAGGTGCGTCTGCCTGGTTCGGGCGGCTCGCAGGAGATCGCCGCCTGGGCGAACCGCTGTTACATCATGACCCCGCACCAAAAGCGCCGCTTCCCCGAGAAAGTGGATTTCCTCACTTCGGCGGGATTCCTCTCGGGGCGCGCGGCTCGCGAAGCCACGGGCGCACGTGGCGGCGGGATGCTGGCCGTCGTCACGGACATTGGCATGCTTGAACCTGACGAGAATGGCGAGATGATTCTGACCGCCCTGCATGCTGGCAAAACGGTCGAGGATGCAAAAGCCAACACAGGCTGGGATCTGAAAACCGCCGCGCAAATTCGGACGACCGATCCGATCACGGAAAAGGAGCTTCGAATTCTGCGCGAGGAACTAGACCCGAAAGGCATCTACCTCAAAGGCGCTGGATAAGCCTGTATGCTCTGGATGGGATATCCCATCCAGAGCGCCTATTTTTATGACAAAAATGCAAGGTTTCAAAAGTATAAATCAGATAAAATTATCATAATTGGATTGTGGGTTATGTGGTATTTCTTTCGGCAGGCCGACGAGTTTTCAACAAATCACTCTGCAATAAATGCAGAGCTTGTTTTTCGTGACCAAAAAATCAGCGGTCTGATCGAAAAGCGGATTAACGATACGCTTGGGGCGGTCATGGTCTTTGCAGGCGGTATACCCGCAGGCGCCTACGAACTGGAAGACAACCTTTGCAAGCCCATCTCCTTTGCCGATTTTGCCGCCTTAAAAATAAAATCCGAAGATGATATTCGTGCCATAAAAATCCCCAACCGAGCCATGCGCATGGTCTGGCTCTCCCTCGAGTCTCAAGTGCAGGAAGTAGCCAGCGTCCAGGTGGACGAATCCTGGAAGGGCTTGCAAAAGGTTTGGGAAGACAGAAAATGGAACGGATTGATTGAGGTTCGTTCCGAAACCTTTCATGGATTCGCCATGTATTGGGAAGGCGTCGCCCAAAAATCCGATATTTTTTTCTCGACCCCCCAGGGCTTTACCTCTGAATTTTGTAATGTGCAGGAATTTCGAAACCTGCCGCGCAAGGTCATCACCTTTTCAACGTCACCATCCGCGCAGGCGTACCGCTGCGCGCTCCTGCGTCAGGGATGCACCCACTGGAGCAGTAGGGTCTTATCTCGTTACCAGGAAATGGTGGGACAAAGATTGCTCCAATCCATGGAACGTGAATTAAATCGCCTGGTTCAACCCTGGGAATGGGAGATCATGGTCGCGGATGGCACACTTGTCGATTCGCATTTCTTCCTGCACACGGATTATGCCGCCCATGCCTATCGCGCCATCCTCATGAGTATGGGAACGCAGATGAACTTCGTCATTGGAAACAACCTTACCCAGAAAATCCTGACCGATACATTTGAAGATCTCCCCAAAAGTGAAAGATCATTACTTCTGGAACACCGCCTGATCCCAGCCGCATTCTCGGAATAAGCAGAACATTGATGAATAACCCCAACCCCATCCCCAGGCTAGACCCCAGGAAAGTGCTATGGTTTATTGGCATTTCCTCCATGACAGCCATTGCCCTGTTAGTCTGGGTTTCACTTGCGCACCCCCTCTCGACGACTTCGCTCGATTGGAATTACCTTGCATCCTCCTCCCTAAATTTACTGGCATCCATTGGCGCAGCAACAGCTGGCATCCTGGTGACCCGTCAATTTGGGACGAGCGAAAATCCCCACCGCATCTGGCTTAGTTTTACGACTGGTTTATGGTGCTGGGTGGCGGGGCAAGCCATTGTCTTTTTTATAGACATCACCAGCCTGCCATATCCTGAGGATCTTTCCATCATCGACCTACTCTGGGTGCTGGGCTATGTCGCCCTGGGATTATCGCTCTATTACCAGGTTGCCCTGCTCTACCGCCTAGGGAAAGAGAAAAGATTACCCATCTATCTATCGCTGTTGGGGATTGCGCTCCTGGCGACAGTGTTACTGACCAACATCGTCATCCGTGCGGGACTTGGGGGAGAAACTCTTTGGATTGTTGTTTTCGTAGCCATGCTTTATCCTGTTTTCGACCTGGCGGAGGGTTCGGGCGCGATCTGGCTTTCCCTGCTCTTTGGGCGCGGTCAGTGGAGCCGTCCATGGTGGGGCATGATCCTGTTTGCCCTGGCCGATGGGATCGACACCTTCTACTGGGTGGGAGGATATGACCTGATCTCCCTGACGGCGCAAAATGTGCTGAATTTTCTGTCCAGCATCTTTTCCTTTGGTGGATACCTGGTGATTGGCTTCACCCTGCTGATGAATTATTTCATCCTGCGCTATGGTCATGCCAGCGGATTGCTCAAAACACCCCAGGTCCCCGCTCCCCCGTCTCCCCCTGTGTAAAAGGTGCAACTACCCAAAACGGCTGCCGGTGGCAGCCGTTTTTTTCAACCAGCGCCTCAATTAACACGGATATTTGAATGAATATTTGATTTCGGTGGCACAAATTAAATGGTTACACAAAGAAATTCGCTACGACGTTCCCGCAGTGACCG
>CAYJNF010000351.1:0-4507 GCA_964370915.1 uncultured Chitinophagales bacterium | reverse complement strand
CTTCAAGCCCATCCAGCTTGGGGAGTTTCAGATCCAGTAATACCAATTCGGGCAAGCGGCCCCCGGGATTAGTAAGAAGAAAATCCAGCGCCTCAGCGCCATCGTGGGCAACCATAACTTCGTTTTTGATATTGCTTCGGCTCAGCGCGCGCAACGTCAGCAACTCATCGTCCTGATTATCTTCCACCAAGAGGATCAGTTTTTCGTCCATGGTTCCATTCCTTTCAGAGTGTGAAGTAGAATGTCGCTCCTTTTTCAACAGCACCTTCCGCCCATACCTTTCCACCATGCCGGTGGATCACTCGCTGTACCGTCGCAAGGCCAATGCCGGTTCCCGGGAATTCGCCGGAGGAATGAAGACGTTGAAACGCACCAAAGAGTTTGTTCACGTACCGCATGTCGAATCCGGCCCCATCGTCACGGACAAAGAAAGCGGTTTCCCCCGTGTGGTGGCGCACTGCATTGAATTCGATCTGGGCACGGTCATGCTTGGTTGTATACTTCCACGCATTGTAAAGAAGGTTTTCCAGGGCGACGCGAAGCAACTGTTCGTCACCTTCAGCTTCCAGTCCATCGGCAACAACGAACTTCACATTTCTGGCAGGCTCGTTCTTTTGGAGTTCGGAGATTATCATGAGAGCCAGAGTACTGAGGTTCACGCGTGTTCGTCGCATCTCCGACCGGCTGATCTTCGAAAGGTTCAACATGTCGTCAATGAGTTTACCCATCCGGTGACTTGCGGCGCGAATACGCTCAAGCCGTTCCTTCCCTTTCTCATCCAGACGTTCCGCATAGTCTTCGAGTACGATCTGGCTGAACCCGTCGATGCTTCGTAATGGCGCGCGCAAATCATGCGACACGGAATAGCTGAAGGCTTCCAGTTCCTTGTTCAAGGTCTCGAGCTCCGCCGTCCGCTTCTTGACGCGCCCTTCTAACTCTTCATTCAATGATCGAATTTCCTGCTCCGCCCGTTTGCGCTCGGCAATCTCTTTCGCCATCGACTCATTTGCCTGCGTGAGGCGCGCGCCGCGTTCGCCGATTTGACACAACATCGCATTGAACGCGTCAGCGAGCGTACCAAGTTCATCGTCCGTGATCTTCTTCGCGCGAAGAGAGTAGTCCTGACGTCTAGAAATTTCCTCTGCTGTTTCGACAAGTTGCAACACGGGCAAAGAAATGCGGCTTTGCAGCGCCGATGCAGAGAAGTACGCTACGATCAGTGAACCGATTAAAGAAAGGAGAATAATTTGACCAGAGAGCCAAAACCAGGAATAGAGTCCCTCGAGATCGGAAATCAACAACATCGTACCAAGGCGAGCATCATTCAACCTGATTCCCTGATAAAGTTCCAGCCTTCCCGATTCAAAATAATATCCATCCGCTCTTGTCCGTTGCGGCTGCCGTGATTGAAAGTCGGCGCGGGTGTATGATGCGAAAGGCAAACCATCTTTTGTGAAAATGCCCGCCGTAATAATACCCGGTTGCGAGGCGAGAGTCGACAGCACCTGATTGGCATCCGAAGAATTATCGAAGGCCAAAGCCCCGGTGCAATTGGCGCCGATGATCTCGGCTTTTGCCGAAAGGTCATCAATAAGGTGCTGTCGGGCGGAGACGAATTCAAACACAAACAATCCTGTGCAGACAAGAACGATGGAAACCAAACTGGTGAACATCATCACCAGCTTGAGTTTTCGCTTGAGAGGTATTTGCTGAAAGGAATACACGTCACTCCAACGAGGATGTAGAAACTATCCTGGCCAACCGCAACAACTTTGAGCTTGCCTTCAGGCCGGCCTTCTTCAGTGATTCTGTGTTGACTTCAAACCCGATCTTGTTCTTTTCGACATAGAAGTTGATTGCTCCACCTTGCTCTGCAAACCCCTCGGTGTCGCTAACGGTCAAGACATAATGAGTCTCCTTTTGTCGCAGCAGTTCGACATATCCATCCCGATCTGATTCACCAATAAACACAACGTGACATTCTTTGGCTTTCTCCGCATCGGCAACTCGGCGAACAACAATCTCGCGATCCTGGACCTTTTCATTTTGTACAATCTGTTCGAGCAAATGCCCAAATGGATCTTTTCCAAGGATTCCGATAATAAGGGGGGAGCTATGATCGGGAAACGCATCCGGCGGCCATTCCACAAATTGTGTAAACCGAAAGAGGAAGACCGCCTTGATTCTCATCTCCTTCTGATCGCGCTCCTGGGATCGCGCTGGACACCCCCCGACAAGGATCACGAAAGCGAGCATGAGAGTAAGACGAGGTGCTACTCCCTGTTTCAGGAGATTGCCCCTGCCGCCATACTCCAGTTCAGATAATGGATTTAGAGAATGCATGAGACCTTTCCATACGCCCCTCGCCTGATTTCAGTTCGAGCGGGACTTGGAAACCCGTATTCCGGATGATGGTCATGAAGCAGGTTCCTCCCGACAAGGGAGAATTCAAGGCTTTCGGTCGCGTTCCAGCCCAGCCTGACATCGAGTTCGGCATAGCTCGGTACCGTTCCGACCGTTGGTCCATTGTTATTGTGCAACACGTCGACCCAACGCAATTGCGCATCAAGTTCCAAATCCGATAGATCAATGGACGAACGCAAGGAGAATTGATGTTCCGGATCGGCCGTTTCGTTGAGTGCGTTGTTGAAATCCTGTTGGCCGGATTTAATACGAATGCTTGTCTTGAGAAGGTTGTAGCCACCGCGAAGCCGCAGCCAGTCGACGGGTTGATAGTTTGCACTGAATTCAAATCCATAGGTTTCTCCTTCCAAGTTGTTTTCAAAGTAGAAGGGAAGGATGACAGTGGGAGTTGTGCTCGTACTTCGTACATTACGGTAGACATTGTAGAAAGCCGAAATGGAAGCAGCGATCTTTGAACCGAGCTGCCCGCGATATCCCAATTCGTAGGCAAGCACCGTTTCAGAAATGAAATTCTCTCCTCCGGCCAGCACGACAAGGTACGGGGGAGCCGGCTGGGATATTTCTCTGTCAATGCGGGAGGGGGCCCTTACCGCACGCGCAACTGCGGCCCAAAGTACCTGGTTGGCAACGAAATTCCATCGGAGTTGTGCGCTCGGCTCAACCTCAACTCCTGTATAGTAGTTGTGTTCAACTTTTGTCCCGAGCGTGAAAAACAGATTCTCCCCAAGCATGATCTCGTCCTGGACAAAAGCGCTAAACAGATTTTGATCAAGGACAGGCGGGAAAAAAGCCAGGGTAGGAGCGTTCCCGACCACATCGTGTGTCAATCGGTATCCGACTCCCCACACAACATGGTTGTAGTCGCTTAATCCAAAGCGATGCTGAAAATCAATGTCGTACGTATGAAGGTCATCCTTGAAGGTTCCGGCCGGAGCGAATTGAATTGAGTTGATGATAAGCGCAGGAGCCGCAGTCGAGAGATGCGTTCTATCGAAATACAATTGGAGTGTCATGCTGGCGTCATCGGAGAATGTCTTCGACCACCGACCTAGAATGTTGCCGCCACTTACCTTGGCCGCGCCACCCGCTGTGAGACTCTCATCGCCGAAATAGACGTCACCCTGCAATGTGAAATTACTTTTCTGGGACGATTCCCTATCAATACGGAAACCGCCCTGACCCATCCTCCAGGAGTCTGAAGCAGTACTCCCCCTGCCGAGGAATTCGTTGTCACGCTGAGAATATTTTCCATACGCGCGAAAATGAATATTGGAATCTAGCATTCCGCCGTAACGCATCCTTGCAAAATACTGCAATGCAGAACCCCCGCCTGCCGAGAGGTAGGTTCCTCGGGTTTCCCTTGCATTCTTGGTAATGATATTGATGACTCCATTAACAGCATTCGCTCCCCAAAGCGTGCCACCGGGGCCGCTGATTACCTCTATGCGATCAATATCCTGGAGCAGATAATCCTGCCGGTCCCAGAACACCCCGGAAAAAAGTGGGGTATAAACAGTACGTCCATCAATCATCACCAGAAGTTTGTTAGCGAGTTCAGTGTTGAATCCGCGGGCACTGATGCCCCACGAGTGAGAACCTCTTTGTGCGACAGCAAGATTGGCGGCGAGCTTGAGAGCTTCTGGAATGTTCGATGCGCCCGAGCGCCGAATATCATCTCCGGTGATTACTTGGATTGCCGAAGCAACCTCTCCTAGCTTTTCTGGATGCCGGGAAACCGAGGTTACCTCAATGTTCATCAGTTCTTCAAGGCTGAGTTCTTTGAGTTCAATCGCCCAGAGCGTGTCTTGCACTGAACCCGTGACTTGCGCTTTGACTCGATCGAAAAGAACAAGCGTGACGCCGACGTGGAACAGACACAAGAGAATCAATATTGTGAGATTGGAACTCTGTGTTGTTCGTTTGCTGAATGTTAGTGAAGCAATCGGAACTTTCGAGGATGGTAAAGATACCATAGCATTCTCCGGAAAGGTGAATAAGCTAATAGGGTACTGCCGAAGGTTCACGGTGCTTGTACTGGAGGGACAGCGTGGAGGTCCTGAAGAGATAGGAAAGTTAGAGTCGC
>CAYJNF010000350.1:0-4520 GCA_964370915.1 uncultured Chitinophagales bacterium | reverse complement strand
AATCAGGCGAAACAAGCCAAGAGCGTTCAGGAGCCGCTTACGCGGTTGCTGTGGCTGAAGATTATCTTGTTGGTCTTCTTTGGCGTAGTTGCCGCGAAACTCGTCCAGATTCAAGTCATCGAATCGGGAAAATACAAGGAGATTGCAAAGAAACAGTACGAAGTCAACGTGCCCCTCCTTGCCTCGCGCGGTAACATCTACGATCGGAATGGAAAGATTCTTGTTTCAAGCTCCCTGGCTGTGTCATATGCCGCCGATCCCAGGCTTGCCGGGAAAGATGCCAACAATATTGCCGACCGGTTTGCGCGCGTGTTTGGCGAATCGCGGAAGGCAGAGTATCTGGAAAAACTCCGCAAGAGCAACTCCCGCTTTGTGTGGCTCGAGCGACGCGCAAACCCCGAGACTGCGGCTCGCATTAAGGCATCGGACTTCGACGGCGTTATTCAAACCAACGAACCGCGACGCATCTATCATTATGATCACGTTGCAGGACAAGCGCTCGGATTCACGGACATCGACAACCGTGGCCTAAGCGGCATCGAGCTGGAATTTGATGAGCAGTTGAAAGGCAGGAACGGCTTCGTCATCATGCAACGCGATGGGCTGGGCAGAAAACGCCCCACGGTCGACTATCCGCGCGTCGAGCCAGTCAATGGCAACAATATTGTTCTGACCATCGATCTCGATATTCAATCGATTGCCGAAGAAGAACTCAGAAAGGGAATTGAACACAACGGGGCAACAAGTGGTCTGGTGGTGATGCTCGAGCCTGGGACCGGTGAAGTTCTTGCAATGGCAAGCTCGCCAAGCATCAATCCCAACTACTATCAGCTCGCCGATCCGGCGGCGACAAAGAATCGCGTCATCACGGATATGTTCGAGCCTGGTTCGGTATTCAAGCTCGTCACAGTATCTGCGGCACTTGAAAACGGGCTTATCGATCCCGGCAAGAAATTCTACGCCGAGAAGGGCAAGTACATCGTCAAAGGTCGCCCGAAACCAATCACCGACGTGCACGAGTATGGAATGTTGACGTTCCGCGAAGCGGTCGAACTTTCAAGCAACATCGTAATGGCGAAAGCATCGGACATCATCGGCGCGGAGAAGCTGTATACCACTGCCCGAAGGTTCGGCTTCGGCATTCCGACCGGATTAGAATTGCCCGGCGAAGTCGGTGGACAATTGAAGCACCCCAACGAGTGGTCGCGCACCACGCTGAACACCATGGCATACGGCTATGAAGTAGGCGTGACGCCTTTGCAGTTGGCCGCTGCCTACGGTGCCATCGCAAACGGTGGCTCGCTGATGAAACCGTACATTCTCAAGCAAATTCTGAACGAGCATAATGAGGTATCGTCGGAAACGAACGCACAAATAATCCGTCGGGCGATTTCCCGAACAACGGCGGATACACTGCGGTCGTTTTTGCGGGGAGCCGTTGAGCGCGGAACAGCAACGGCAGCCAGAAGCAGCGTCGTTCATATTGCCGGCAAGACAGGCACCTCGCGCAAAATCGTTGACGGCAGGTATTCGATGTCAAGCTATACCGCATCGTTTGTGGGAATGTTTCCCGTTGAAAATCCGCAGGTTGTCTGTCTCGTCATGCTGGACAATCCGAAGACCATGGGATACTATGGCGGCGTTGCCAGCGCACCAATTGTCAAGAGTATTGCAGAGAAAATGGTCGCCACATCCGTGAGTATTGTGCAAACGGAACCGACACCCGCTGTCGAGCAAGAACTTCGTGCAACTCCGGACGTGAGAGCGATCGAGGTTGAATCGGCAACGCATACTCTCGAGGCTCTCGGCTTCGACGTGGAAACGACCGGCGAAGGCACTGTGGTCACCAAGCAATCTCCCGAACCGGGCTCCAGAATTCCGCGTGGCCAGACCGTCAGGTTGGCAACAAGCGGTATCGCGACAACGGTGGCTGGCGGGTACACGATTGTCCCTCAACTCAAAGGAATGTCGCTGCGCCGGGCGTTGAATCAACTCACGGCCGCGAGACTTGATGTGCAGATTGATGGATCGGGCCTTGTTGCCGCGCAATCCATTGGCGCGGGAGCGCAAGTAAAAGTCGGGACACGCATTCGCATTCGCTGCGAGCCAAAACGGATTTCGGTGGCGGCGTCACTATGACTCTCTCACGCGTGCTCGATGGCGTTTCCGTGATCAAGATGTTTCAGACCATGTACGGAAGAATGGTTGTCACGCACGATGTGGAGGTAGGGAAGATTCAATACGATTCACGCAAGATTCAACCCGGTGATCTCTTTGTCGCAATCAAAGGCGGCACGGTCGACGGACACACGTTCATTGGCAATGCAGTGTCAAACGGGGCAAAGGTTGTCGTGGTGGAGGATGATGCGGCGTTGCCCGATGCATTCTTCATGCATGCCGGCGTGGTAAAAATTGTCGTGGCCGATTCGCGTAAAGCGCTGGCGATTCTCTCGTCGAATTTCTACGACCGTCCATCGCACAAACTGCGATTGATTGGTGTGACAGGCACGAACGGAAAGACATCCACAACGCATTTGATCAAATCGATGCTGGAAGCTGAAGGCAAAACGGCCGGGTTGATAGGAACCATTGAGTATACAATTGGCAACAGCGTGATGCCCGCGACCCACACCACCCCCGAGTCTCTTGAGTTGAACGAGCTTCTCGCAACCATGGTGGAGCGCGGCTGTACAGATGCGGTGATGGAGGTTTCTTCCCACGCGCTGGCATTGCACAGAGTGTACGGATTACGCTTCACCGCGGCGGCCTTCACCAATCTTACACAAGATCATCTCGACTTCCATCAAACAATGGAAGAGTATTTCAAGGCAAAAAAGATGCTGTTTGACAGTCTGCCGTCTACTTCAGTTGCCGTAACAAATGCGAACGATGCGTACGGTCGGCAGATTCCCGCCGACTCCAAAGCGAGAATAATCAGCTACAGCATCGGCGGGGACGCCGACATTACGGCGACGGATGTACGCCTGAGCGTAAACGGTACGACTTTCTCTGTCACACAGAAAGACGCAACAACGAGCATTTCATCGAGCCTGATTGGCCGATTCAATGTCCAAAATATTCTGGCTGCGTATGCCACCGGCATTGGACTTGGAATTGCACCGCAGACACTCGTAGCCGGAATTGAGAAACTGAAAGCGGTAGCAGGACGATTTCAACAATTCGTGTCGCCGGATGGCTGGACCGCGGTTGTCGATTACGCGCACACGCACGATGCACTGGAGAACTGCCTGCGTGCAATCCACGACATTCTTCCGAAGGAACAACGTGGACGAATCATCACCGTGTTTGGCGCAGGGGGCAATCGCGACAAGACGAAGCGGCCAAAGATGGGGCGCGTGGCATCCGAACTGAGCGACATCACCATCATCACGTCGGATAATCCGCGGTTCGAGGAACCGGCCGCGATCGCCGATGATGTCAAGGCGGGGATTGTTCAAGGGAAAATAGTTCATGTCGAGCTTGATCGGCGCAAGGCAATCGTCATGGCTCTGGAAATGGCGCAGCGCGGGGACGTTGTGTTGCTTGCCGGCAAGGGACATGAGAACTATCAGGTTATCGGTGATAAGAAAATCCACCTGAATGACAGGGAAGAAGTTGAGTCGTTCATGAGGAAGAAACGATGAAGCTTTCCCCCGACGAACTGCGGCATATTTCACACATCGAGTTTCGGAATGTGGAAAAGCTGAAGGGGGAAACGATCATCGGCGTTTCGACCGATTCGCGCACGATGCAGGAGGGTGAGCTTTTTGTCGCGTTGCGGGGAGAAAATTTTGATGGACACAAGTTTCTTGCAGATGCGTTTGCCAGAGGCTGCGTTGCCGCAGTTGTCGAGTCAAACGCAAAGGTCGACGCGGTGCAAACGATGCCGCTCCTGGTTGTGCATGATACAACCCTAGCGCTCGGTGAGCTTGCCCGGTACTACAGATCACGATTCGGCATTCCGGTCATCGCAATCGGTGGCAGTAACGGCAAGACAACAACAAAAGACATGGTTGCGGCGGTTCTTCGCGCAAAGTATCATGTGCTGAGCACGGATGGAAATCTCAACAATCATCTTGGCGTTCCGCAAACGCTATTCAGGCTGGAGAAGAGACATCAGATTGCCGTTGTTGAGATTGGCACAAATCATCCCGGCGAGATCGCGTATCTCTGCGATGTCCTCGATCCAACGCACGGGCTGATCACGAACATCGGGCGGGAACACCTGGAGTTCTTCAAGAATCTCGCCGGAGTGGCAAAGGAAGAGGCCGCACTCTTTGAGAACCTGCACAGGCAAAAAGGTGCGGTAGCGTTTGTGAATGGAGATGACACCCATCTCCTCACAAAATCGAAGAAGCTTAAGACGAAAGTGACGTATGCGTTCAGCACGAAGAGGACATCGGTCTTTGGAAAGCTGCTCGACATCGATGCACGCGGATGTGCGGCATTCTCTTTTGCGGCAAAAAGCTCAACGCGTGCGACGAGTGTGCAGCTTTCCATTCCCGGCAAGCACAATGCGC
>CAYJNF010000349.1:0-4530 GCA_964370915.1 uncultured Chitinophagales bacterium | reverse complement strand
GGCTTTGATTTGCCGGACTACTGATACATGCTTCCCAAATCGTACAGAGCAACGTAGTCACTGGGCACGTTCATGACGTGTGTTCTCAACATATCGAGTGCCCGTTCATGTCGGTTTGTCGCCACCAGTGATGCCAAATATAGATTTGAGTACATGTCGGTGGGATTCGATGCGCGAAGCCGCTCAAATTCTTCCGCTGCAACCGCACTGTTCCCTTGCATCAGGTACATCATGCCAAGCAGTTCCCGCGATCTCTCATTCAACGGATCCGATTCCACCTGTTGCGCGGCCGCAGAGACAGCGTCATCGATTCTCTGTGAACGAAGATACGCCATGGCCAACCTCTCCTCCGTTGCAGCATCGCTCGGCGCGAGATCACGCGACTGCTCAAGACGCTCGACTGCACTCTTGAAATTGTTGCGATGGTATTCGATACATCCCCACAATCTGAAAACATCCGCCGACTTGGCGCCAAGACTCAGCGCCCGCTGCAAGTGCCGGTTGGCTTCCTCAATTTGGCGAAGCGATGTGTCAACAACAGCTTCGTGTTGGAGAACGCTGACCCAGCCGAGAGCTACTTCCGCGGACGGAAACTCCGGGTCGCGTTGTGCAGACTCTGTGAGGACGTTGCGAACGGAATCGAGATCAATGTATGGTGATCTGAGAAGCGAGAGACTCCGCAAGTACATTCGGTACGCCTGGCTATTCACCTGACGAGTTGAATTGCCGGCATTTAACGTAACAGACAGAAACTCTGTCATCTTCTGAATAAAGTTCTGTGAGAAAGCAGACAGATTGTTGCTGGAAATTGAACTCGAGCATTCCAGCACACGGCGGGACGACGCTACGTCAATGAGGGCATATGAGAAAACCGACTCATCACCATTCTTCTCCAACGACCAATCAACAACATAGCTGGCCTCAAGACTCTTTGCCGTGGAGTTTTCTGAGTTGCCGACGGAGAACGACGTGTTCGACGAAAACACATGTACCGTCGGAATTTGGGAAAGCTGTGAGACAAGCTCCATCGTCAGACCATCTCGTTCCCATTGTTCGTGCGTTGATGATCGGGCAGGAAGAACGAGCACGGTCGTCTTCTGTCCGAGGAGTGTTGTTTTGAAATTCTGATAAAGCACGTATCCGGTCGTAATCCCAAAAATCATCAACAGAACAACCGCCGCCTTTACTATTCGCTGCCTGATTGGCCACCGGGGTTTGTGCGAAAGGCTGGATTCAGAATCCGGGTGTGAGGTCTCAACGAGTAGATCCTCAATACTGGATTGCTGGATTTCTACACCTCTGGTCACCACTTCTGCGTTGTGGCGAACCTGATGCACAGCTTCCGCAGTTTCCTGCTGAAGATCACGCTCGCTGGCCCTGAGTTCATCCTCTTTCAGCCGATCAGCAAGCGCCCTGGCTCTCTCCACATCTGACCGCAGTGCTTGTGCTGCGGAATGATCCGGACGTAACTCGCAGATTTCGTCAAGTAGAGACAGTGCCTGGAGGTATTGCTCATTCTGATACAGGCGGTTTGCCGCTTCGAGCAGCTCATCAACATGTCGCTTTGGTTTTACATCCTCAGGCGCAACCGACTCAGGGAGTTGTGGCTGTATGTCCGTGGAAAAGATGTGGCTGGGTTGGACTGTTGTTCGCGGACGCTCTGACGGCAGGTTGGCTATGTCGGAGTTGATTGTGTCGACGCGCAGTTCTTCCGCTTCAATGCGCGCCAGCTCGGCATCCTCAGCTCGCTTGCGGATTTCTTCAAACAGCTTCTTTCTCTCGCGTTCATTGTCGTCCACAATTTCATCAAACGCCATGACTTCCCTCTCAAGCCGCAATGCAAAAAACTCCAACGGAGTGTTGCCGGATGTAACGGGCAAACATCCTCATATAGTATATCGGCAGGCGGGAAGATGAACTTCAGCAGAATTGTGGGATCCACAGAGAATGACCAGACCCGGTGGGAGTGAATCATGTCAACTCAATGTTTCGCAGCATCAGCCAGAATCACGAACATCTCCTCTTCAAGGGTGGTTTTGGGAGCCTCGACAATGCGCCCTATCTCTGCACCCCTGTGAAGAAATATGAACGTCGGAACACGGTCAATATAGTACTGATCCGTCACACCGTTACTGCTCTTTTTGGATCTATCCACACCAAAGTACCTGATCCGAGTTGAGGGAATTGCCGCCAGATCGACAATCTTCAGGAACCGGGGAACGTGTCGTTTGCTGTCCCCACACCAGGTTCCAAGCACGACGACGATTTCGACATCCGGCTGAAGGGCTTTGATCATCTCCACAAAATCCGGGTTCACATTTGTCGAGTCATAGCTCTCCTTGAATCTTGGGTAGTCGGGTTGCATAAAATCCTCCCGACTAAGCCATCCAAGCGCCATCTTTTCGGGCGCAGACTGATCCTTCGCCGCCTGATATGTTCCTGCGCATCCAATGAGTGAGATGAGAAGAAGCAGTGTTCCTAAGCCATGTTTCATGATCGTTCTGTTTTTTTTTGCGCGTGCAAAGAGCTATATTGTTCGGGTTAAGTTACCGACTCCACCGTACAAACACAACGACCCGGCAGGAACAACCCGAAAAAGCAACGACATGGTTGAAGCATTAGGTAAACGATACGATGTGCAGGATGTTTCCGCGATTGACGCCGGTGCACTTGAGACATTTGCGTACGAATACCCGGGCAAAGACATTGTCATGAGCATCGATACCGACGAGTTCACTGCCGTTTGTCCCTGGTCCGGTTTACCGGACTTCGCAACAATCAAGATTGACTACATTCCTGGCAAAGTCCTCATCGAACTCCGCTCTTTGAAGTACTATCTTCTTTCCTATCGCAGCGTGGGCATATACCAGGAGCACGTCGTCAACCGCATTCTCGAAGATCTTGTTCGCTGCGCGCGACCCAAATGGATGAAGGTTGTTGCTGACTACAAAGTGCGTGGCGGAATCCATACCGTTGCAAGCCGCGAATACACCGCAAAGAAGTCTCGCAAGTAAGTCGCATGGCAAACATTCTGTTGATCGCATTGTATATTGCCTGCGAGCTCATTGCCAATACAACGGCATCCAAACCGGTTGAGTTCTTTGGACTGGTGGCTCCGGGCGGCATCTTCATCTATGCCTTAACATTCACACTTGTTGATCTGATTAACGACCGACTTGGGAAGCGGGGTGCGCGCCATGTTGTGTATGCTGCGTTCGGAGCAAACATCGTCTGGGCGCTGTATGCCAAATTCATCATCGCACTCCCGTCACCTCCCTTTTTCAGTCACCAAGAAGCATTCGAGATAGTTCTGGGTTCGACGCCGCGGATTGTGGCGGCAAGTCTGGCCGCGTATCTCGTCAGCTCGATGATTGACATCGAAATATTTGGATGGTGGAAATCGAACGTGCGCGGTCAAAAATGGGGTCGCGTGCTGGTGAGCAACGCGGTCTCCACGCTTGTGGACAGTGTTGTGTTTGTTACGCTGGCATTTGCAGGAACGATGCCGGTGGTGTCGCTGATCGTGGGGCAATACGTGATGAAGATGGGAATTACTTGTTTGAGCATTCCCCTCATCTATCTCACCAAGAAGGAAGATGCGTCTCTGACATGAGGGCGCTCTCAATCACCGAATAGCCTTTGCCCTAAGGAGCGTCTTGAGGAACACCGCGTCGTTGAGGTTGTGATGAAGCTGGTGAGATACGTTGATCGTGCCAAGGTCAAGATCGATGGTATGCACCAACTTTCCGTAATCTCCCCGGTTTGAGAAAACGCGTTTTCCCGTCGGGTCAAACACATACGAGTATCCCCCTTCACTGCCGCGTGCATTGCATCCCACTACAAAGATTTGGTTTTCGATTGCCCGTGCTTTGAGAAGAGTCTGCCATGCGTCATCGCGTTTTCGCGGCCAGCGGGCAGGAACAAACAGCACGTAAATACCCTGGGAAGCAAGAGCACGCGTCAATTCGGGAAAGCGAAGGTCATAGCAGATGATAACGCCGGCACGAATCTCGCGGGACTTTGCCTTCAAGAGAAAAGAGCGAGCCCGAAGCTCGCCCGGGCGAAAGAACTCTGCGTCACCACCAGGTTTGAAGAGATGAATCTTATCGTAGCGATGTATGACCTTGCCATTCCGAAAGACGAAACTCGTATTGGTCTCATGCGACGATCCGTCCAGAAAAAAGATGCTCCCTGCAATGACCGTACGAGGGTTCAGTGCAGAAGCATCCTTCACTGACGATAGAAGCAAACCCTGAAGTGTGTTCGGCGGTTCCCCGCGACGAATAGCAGCATATCCACCATTCATCAACTCAGGAAAGATGAGTACATCGGCCGGTGAGAGTGTTCTGCGATAGCGTGCCCTGCTGAGAACTTCGGGGTCAAAGCACAACGCAACACGCATCGTTATTGCCATTTACTTTCGTATGATGTTGATTGCCCGCTTGCCCTTCTGTTCGTACTTCACTTCAAACGACACCAAATCTCCATCCCGAAGCTCGCTGCGAAATCCTGTTTCCTAGACGTTGCTCT
>CAYJNF010000348.1:0-4534 GCA_964370915.1 uncultured Chitinophagales bacterium | reverse complement strand
CGCAGTGCCTCTTCCGCCCGTTTGCGTTCCGTGATGTCTATATATGTTCCGAGTACGCCGGTGATCTCTCCCTTGGAATTGAGCAGAGGTGCCTTGCTCGTAAGAAGTGTGATGGTGTTCCCATCGGGGGTCGTCGAGGGTTCTTCGATGAGAATCTTGGATCTGCCGCTCTCGATTACCTGTCGGTCATCAGCGCGATACAATTCTGCCTGATCACGCCACCCCATCTGATAATCATCTTTCCCGATGATGTCTTTTGGATTGGTAAATCCCGCATCGCGTGCAAATATCGCGTTGCAGCCCAGGTACCTGAGATTCCTGTCCTTCCAGAATACTCGTACCGGTATCGTGTCGATAATTCCTTCGATGAACCGCTGTGATTCACGCAGTGCATCTTCCATGCGCTTGCGTTCGGTGATGTCGCGGTGCAGCGAAACCATCGCAGTCGGCTTGCCCTGCTCGTCACGCAACAGTGCAGAAGTAATCTCTCCCAGGAAAGGCGTGCCGTCTTTTTTCAGCAGGGCATATTCATTCGCGACAGGGACATCGCGCTGCACGAGCGCCCGGATGTTGTCCATTGCTTCTTCGCGTGATTTCGGAGCGATCCACGCCAGAGTATGCGTGCCAATGGCGTCTGCAGGACCGACGCCGCCATACATCTTGACCAACTGCGGAGAGGCGAAGGTGATCTTCCCGTCGAGATCTGCCACGGAAATGCCCTCAGGAACAACATTGATCAACGAATGTGAGAAACGTTCGGCCTCGCGAACGGCGTCGTGGGCATGCTTGCGCTCTTCTTCTACACGCTTCTGCTCGGTGATATCCTGAATGAAACCCTCAAGGGCAACAACCTGACCGGACGCATCGCGTACACCACGCCCTTTTTCCCAAACCCATTTTGCCTCTCCAAGCGAGCAGCGAATTTTGTACTGAAACCCATAAGGCTCGTTTCGCCTCAGGGCTTCTTCTATTCTCTCCCGGACGATATTGCTGTAGTCAGGATCCATCATCGACTCAAAACTTCGTACCCGATTTGCAATAAAATCGGACGCAGGGTATCCGGGCAATTGCTCGACACCATCGCTGATATACTCCATTGTCCAGTGGGGATCATTCGCGCAACGATACGCAACGCCGGGAAGATTGTTGATCAGTGTACTGAGTCTTCTGGCATACTCGGCAGATTCTTCTTGTGCGCGCTTAAGTTGAGCCTCGCGTTCTTCGCGTTCGGCTTGAAATGCTGTTTGCGCTTTTACCCGTTCGATTGCATAACGCAGAGCGCGCACAAGTGTGGATGAGTCCAAGGCTTCCTTGTGAAGGTACTCCTGCGCACCTGCCCGAAGTGCCTCGAACGAAAGCCCGTTGTTGCTCACCCGCGTCAGTGCAATAATGGCGAGATTGTGTGTGTGCTTACGGATGGCGTGGATAGCTTCGACACCGTTGTGGCCGGGAAGGGCAAGATCCAGAAGGACGACATTGCAGGGTGATCGGCCGATATGCCCGACTGCATCGGCAACGCTTGAGACAATGGTGATGTGGCATCGCAACTCCTCCCGTTGGCAAAGTGTATCGGAAATCAACTCCGCTTCGGCCTTGTCGGTGTTCGCAAACAGGATGTGTGTTGTGGTTGTGTTCATTTCTAGAAAACGCCCCCTCAGCATCTTTGCCCGGCTTGAAAAACATACATGGTGGGGGTTGCCATAGCGGCAACCCCGCACCAACCTTCCCCCGACCGACACACATTGCAGCCAGTGTACGAAGGGAGGTTTACAATACCTCCATCTCATACTTAATATCGGGGTGGCAGGTCGGCAGGAGTATAGGTGAGATCACGAAAAAAGGGTAGGATTCGGAGCCTAGACGATGTAGGAGTTTTTCCTACACTGTCCATAGCAGAATATATCGGTGGAACTATGACGGCGGTCATGCGTCCCGTTTCTCCGTCTCCCCTTTTCGCCGTTTCGCCGGTTCTCCGTTTCCCGTCTCCTTCTATTCCACCAACTTGTTGCTGATTGCGTAGTGCGTCAGGTCTGCATTGTTCTTGAGGTGCATTTTTTCGAGGATGCGCCCTCGGTAGGTGCTTATCGTCTTTACGCTGAGGGATAGTGTCTGAGCAATGTCGGTGAGATTCTTCCCCGAGGCAATCATACGAAACACTTCATACTCCCGGTCCGAAAGCTGTTCATGCGGCGCTTTCGACGTTCCACCCGTAATCTCCCCCACCATCGAATCAGCAACGGATTCGCTGATGTACTTCCGCCCGCGAAAAACCTTCCTGATCGCACTCACCAACTCCACCGGCGCAGACTCCTTGGTGATGTAGCCCGATGCACCCGCGCGTATCGCGCGCAGAGCATATTGATCTTCGGGATGCATGCTCAGGACCAGCACGGGAAGTTCGGGCTGCCGCCGCTTGATGTCTTTGAGAACCTCGATCCCGCTCCTGCCGGGCATCGAGACGTCAAGCACGACAATATCGCACTTGTGGGCATCCAGAAACTTCAGGACTTCGACGCCGTTGCTCGCTTCCCCCGCAACCTGCATGTCGCTTTGATCAGCGATGATTTGTTTCAATCCCTGCCGAACTATCGCATGATCATCGGCAATGAGAATCCTGACCATCATGTGCCTCTCAGTTGTGATTGAAGAGGGATCCTCACCAGCACCGTTGTGCCGCCCCCTGCTGTTTCCAGAAATTCCAATGTCCCGCCGAGCAGAATCGCTCGTTCCTGCATGCCAAGAAGACCAAAGGTGCGTTGACCGGACGTGGCGGGGATTCCGATCCCCTTTCCATTGTCGCTGATTTCCATTGTCAGCGTATCATCGGTTTGACGAAGACGTGCAGTCACGCGCGTTGCGCCCGAATGCCGCGCAACGTTCGTCAGCGATTCCTGAAATATCCGGAAAATCGCCGTACTTCCTTGGGTGCTGAGAACAACTTCCTCAACATCCGACGTCAGCGTGCAGGTGATGCCCGAGCGATGCTGAAACTCCTTTGCCTGCCATTCCAGCGCAGCCACAAGACCAAGGTCGTCGAGCACGCCGGGCCGCAGTTCGGTCGCAATCTTCCGGACGGTATGAATCGCTGTATCAACGTGCGCAAGAATCGATGTCGTCTTTTCAGCAAGCACATCGGCGGCGCGCAAACGCTTGTGCACCCATGCGAGGTCCATCTTCAGCGCCGTCAGTTGCTGGCCCAGCTCATCATGAATTTCACGCGCAATCGTCGTCCGCTCCTCTTCACGCACTTGCTGAAGATATCCCGAAAGCGCGCGTAGTTGCTCGTGCGAAGTGCGAATCGCTGCTTCTGCGTTCTTGCGCTCGGTAATGTCGCGGCTCGATACGGCCACGCCGATGGCCCGGCCTTCGGCGTCGTTGATGGGATTGAAGCAGATTTCGCGATAATGGGTGGGTTGAGCGAGGCCCATGCTCACCTCCGCAGAAAAACGTTCGCCGGCCAACGCCCGATTAAAATACCGCGCCCACTCATCGCGCAACTCCAGCGGAATGGCCTCTTGAAGAACACTCTCACCCGGTTTCAATGCACGCCCGAGTACCTGTTCCGTATGCCTGCGAAACGCGGCGTTGCCAACAATCAGCCGATACTGCGCATCCACGGACCACATCTGATCATCGGAGCTTTCAATTAAGCCCAATTGATTTGCGGCGCTCCGCCGCAACGCTTCCTCAGCCTGTTTCCGCTCGGTGATATCCATCGAGAGAATAAAGATCCCTTCCGGCACAGGTTGAATACTCATTTCAAACCACCCTGCGTCTCCCGATGGAAAAACAAACTCAATCTCCACATGATGTGCAACCCGCTCTTCGAGGCAACGTCGGATGATGGCAAACACTTCCGTCTTCTCAATGCCGGGCCACATATCCATGAATTGCCTCCCCAGCAGTTCTTCTTTGGGGCGACGGTTGTGAACGGCGGCGGCATCGTTGATGTAGAGATACTGCCAATCATGCCCGAGTATTTGGCATCCTTCCAGCATATTGTCCAAAGTTGAGTGGAAACGGCGTTCACTCTGGCGTAATGTCTCTTCCGCCCGCTTGCGTTCGGAGACATCGCGAATGATCATGCTGGTCCGGCTGTTCCCCATGCTGTCAATGAACACCGATGACGAAATCTCGGCAGGAAATTTTTCTCCGCCGTTCCTCACCATGGTCAATTCACCTTTGACCAACCCGGTGCGTCGTCGCTCTTCAAGCAACACGGCGAGACGCGGATCGGTGAGATCAACAATCCCGTTCCTTCCAAGTGAGCAAATCATTTCTTCCGACATTCCAAACATTGCGCATGCCGCGTGGTTGGCTGACAGAATGGATCCCTCCGGCGCAGTGAGAAGAATTGCATCGAGGCTGTTCTGCAACAACGACCGATAGCGTTCTTCGCTCTCGTGCAGACTGCGTTCAGCAACTCGCTCGAGAATGAGATGTCGCCGCAGGAGCATATAGATGAGCAACGCGCTGCATACGACAAAGAGCCAGCCCTTGTAGGTTTGCACAGTGGTCAACGTGGAAGTGTCGG
>CAYJNF010000347.1:0-4544 GCA_964370915.1 uncultured Chitinophagales bacterium | reverse complement strand
CGGGCGATACGGGCATCAAGCCAAAGAATCAATTCACTTCTGCGATTGACGATCTTAAAACAATTGCCATATCTCGCCTTATGCTCGACAACTTCCCGCACATCAAGGCGTATTGGGTGATGTTGACCGAGGAAGTCGCGTCGGTTGCGCTGAATTTCGGCGCGGACGACATGGATGGAACTGTCGGCGGCGAGAAGATTGCGCACGATGCCGGGGCCATCGCTCCTATGAAGTTGGCGAAGGAGCAGCTCATCAAGATTATCAAGGATGCAGGAAAAATTCCTGTTGAGCGGGATGTGTATTACAATCCGCTCAATGTGCACACCGACAATGTGATCGGAAAAATCCCGTATCTGAATTCGGTTCCGTTCTATGCGAACTTTGAGAAACGGCAATTCAGAATACTCCCTGTTGCCCCCCGGCGCATGGGATTGCTCAGCAGGCAAGGTCAACTTGATGCGGGGCCTTTCTCACTCATGGATTATTTTGAGCAGGAGAACAACCTTGAGTTGATGGGCTGGTGTATCGCGTCCCGTGATCAGGTGAAGAGCGTGATGTTGTTTTCGAATGAAGGCTGGCGAGACCTGAACGGCAAGACAATCGGCATCACCGACGATACGGCAACGTCCGTGAAGCTACTGCGCGTATTGCTGGAAAAGAAGTACGGCGTGAAGGCGCACTTCGAGCGTTTGCATGCTGGCGTCAATGACTTCTCGAAGTTTGATGCCGTTCTCCTTATCGGCGATGAAGCGTTGCGAAGGAACAAATCCGGCCTGAATGGCTTCGAGCTTGTGTTCGATCTCGCTGCAGAGTGGTACGATTGGCAGAAGCTTCCGTTTGTGTTTGCGGTGTGGGCATGCAAAACCTCGCTCCGCACAGAAGCGAAAGTAGAACTGAAGAGTCTCCTGACGAAATCACTTGATACGAGCGAAGACGACTTTGCGGCTGCTGCCAGTTTGCACGGTTCGCTGATCGGATACTCATCTGCTGAGACCGTTGACTATCTTGCCGGGTTCAACTTCCGGCTAGGTGAACGGGAGAGAGAAGCGATGACGAGATTCCGCGAGCTGGTTGAGGAACAAGAATCTCTTCGAACAGAATCAGGAGACGCGCGATGGCAAAAGTGAAAGAACTGATGGCCACGTATCGTGGCAGGAAACCTGACCTCAAGAGCCGATCTACGCAGCAACGTCGCCAATTCGTTCATGATGAACGTGGAAAATGTATCGGAGTAATTCTGGACCTTTCAACTTATGAAAAGATGATTGAGGCTCAAGAGGATCTTGAGGATATTCGTGACTTTGATGAATACGCGTCACGAGCCTTGGCTGAGTACCGTCGGGGAGAGTATGTGACGCTGAAGGAGTTTAAGCGCCAAGCCAAAGCAAAGCGAAGATGAGTTATCAGCTCATCATTTCAAAGGGCATCAAGAAAGTGATTGAATCATTGCCAGAGGCTGTTGAGCGCCGCGTGATTGCACACATAGAAGCCTTGGAGACAAATCCCAGACCAACGGGGGTGAAGGAATTGAAGGGAAAGGACGGTTGGCGCATACGGATTGGTGACTATCGAGTTGTTTATAGAATCCTTGATGAGGAGGAGGTCATACTACTCGCAAAAATTGGGTATCGGAAAGATGTTTATCAATGAATGATCATTTTATCGCATGCAACTATCAACTATCAACAAAAAAGTAAGAGCCGGCGAGCGTCTTAATCGTGAGGAAGGATTATTTCTCCTTCAAAAGGGAGAACTGCTCGAGCTTGGCGATTTGGCGAGCGACGTCCGCTTTAGAAAGAATCCGGAGAATCGAGTCACGTTTGTGATCGATACGAATCCCAACTATACGAACATCTGCAACATCGATTGCATCTTCTGCGCGTTCTATCGTCATGCGGGTGAGGAAGGCGAGTACACGTACAGCGTTGACCACATGATTCAGAAATTCAAAGAGTCGGCGGCGAAAGGTGTTACCACGATTCTGTTGCAAGGCGGGGTGAATCCGAGCATTCCATTTGAGTATTACCTCGAAATGGTTGCGCGGACGATCAGGGAAGTGCCCGGCGTAGCGCCTCACTTTTTCTCGACATCGGAAATTCTTGTGATGGCTGAGGTTTCCGGACTGAGCGTTCCACAAGTCCTCAAGCGACTGTGGGATGCAGGCCAACGATCAATCCCAGGCGGTGGCGCTGAAATTCTTTCCGACAAAGTGAAGAAGAAAATCAGCAGCAAAAAAGGGACGAGTGCGGATTGGCTCAACGTGATGCGTGATGCGCATAAGATCGGGTTCAAGACAACTGCAACAATGATGTACGGTCATCTCGAAAAAGATGAAGATATCGTCGAGCATCTTGAGGTGATTCGTCAGTTGCAGGATGAGTACCACGGGTTCACCGCGTTCATTCCGTGGAGCTTCAAGCCGGGGAAGACGCCGCTGGAGAAGATGATTGCGCTTTATGCGACAGCGACGCGCTATTTGCAGATGATTGCATTCGCGCGGATCTATCTCGACAACTTCGACCACATACAGGCGTCCTGGTTCTCGGAAGGGAAGAAGACCGGACAGATTGCGCTTCACTTCGGCGCCGATGATTTTGGTGGAACGATTCTCGAAGAGAATGTTCACGCCGCGGCAAACTTCGTGAACAAGACGAACACCGAGGAGTGTATTGAGCTGATTCACGGTGCAGGATTCTCTGCCGCGCAACGCACCACGTTGTACAGAATCTTGAAACAGTTTCCTCTTGTTGAGCAAGAGGCTGCATAGAAACTCGGATGAAAAGCCTCACCGCTGAGGCGCTGAGGAGCGGAGGGTTTTCTGTGGCCATTAACACCTTTTTCCCTTACATCTCTCTCAGTGCCCTAGAGGTGCGGACGAAAACCCCGGAGAAAAGAGAACTTCACCGCCAAGACGCCAAGGGCGCAGAGATGAAATTCCGTTATTCCATACCGACTTCGAAATCTTTTCTTGGCGTCATGGCGGTTAGTTTCCTTTCGTAGGTTTTTCGGCTGCACACTAAAGTCCGAACAGATACCCGAACGTGAGCACATAGAAATTACTCTTCACGCCGTCGCTGCCCGGAAATTTCTGGAAGTTGTAGTTCAGGAACACGTACCGGATATCGCCGACAAAGCTGCCGGGCCCGGCCGGTATCTCCACGCCTCCACCGAAGTGCCAGCCGAATTCCTGTTTCGATTCGCTTGTGAGAAACACAGGAGTTTGCTGACCGGGCACCTGGTAATCGACGGATGTGTTATACCACCCCGCACCGAGTGCGCCATAGACAATCGGCAAAGGATAGATCATGCCGGTTACCATCACCGGCCAGCTCTTTGTTTGGATTGCGCCGCCGAGGTAGTCGTCCTCCCGGTAGTTGATTGAACCCTCCACTCCTAGCGCCTGCGAAAGTCTGATGCGCAGCGCGGCACCACCCATCACCCGCATATCATCAGAGCTTTGACTGCTATGCAATCCCACCTGGGGACCAAAACCAAGTCTCGTCTGAGAATCGCGCGACCTGCTATTCTGCGCATCAGCGAGAGTGGCAGCGAGGGCGATGGCGCAGAGAAGAAAAATGAGACGTCGTAGCGTTGTTCTCTCCCACCCTTTGGCAAGATCGACCGTCGAATAACGCGTTGTTCTCTTCATCGTTGCTCCTCCTCTTTTGTGATAAGGCTGCGTACAAGGTACGGGGAGGATGCGACGAGATTCAATCAAGGGATGCCTTCATTTCTGAGTCTAGAGGAGATGAACTATGACGACTGTACAAATGCCCTACGGCGCAGAATGAAAAAAGATTACTGCAAAGTTCATGTTGGGAATATTTGCCGGGGGATTGCCTTGTGTGGGCGGATCTTGAAAGCAGGCAGGTGACTATGATCAATTTAGTTTTGTGGAGGGCACTAAATTTATCCTCATTCACTTAACTGTTTTTGCCACTTTCCACATGAGTTTCTTGGAAGGACGCAGCCTGACATCCTGCACGATGTGGATGGTCTACGACTAAGACCGTTGAGGGAATATTGCGAACCTTCCACAGAATCGCAAAATCGCCGCTCGCCGCGACCAACATGAGAAAACCGTAGAGCGTTGCCCATCCCAATCCCCAACTAATACCGATACAAGAAGGAATGAGACCAAGCACCACACCTGGCAGAGCGACAAGCCCTTTGTATGCGGCAGCAGTGATAGGAAGGTCGGAGTGTGCATATGCAACGAACGAACGCATACTGAAACCAATGCGCACTGTGTTTCGAGGTAAGTGACCGAACACAACGTACCCAATCCAGTGCAGCCCTTCGTGCGCAACGATGCTGACCACAATGACGGGAAGAAGAACTTGCCAACGCCCGAAATTGGCGGATGCCATCTGCAAAGAACTTGCGCCCCACATGAAGCTGTGGATTCCAAGCACGACGGCTCCAATGCACGGAGTCAGCGCAACCGCTATGAGAAACGCCTGACCTACCGAGAAGGAGAAGTCATCTCTCGCATCATTCCCAATATGTGTTGTCAAATCAGACATGTGAAAGCGACTGCAGCC
>CAYJNF010000346.1:0-4588 GCA_964370915.1 uncultured Chitinophagales bacterium | reverse complement strand
GCTTCTCGTTTGCCCGAATCACAGGAGTCATGGATATGCATACGAACAAACCGCAATTTCACATCAACGATCTACGCTCAGAAATCGTCGGGATCGATACGCTTGTCCCGCTGCTTGATGGCTCGACCCGCCCGTACATTTTCCTGGACAACGCCGCAAGCACACCGACATTCAGGACGGTGATGAAATGTCTTGAAGAATTTTTGCCGTGGTACTCCGGTGTTCATCGCGGTACGGGATTCAAATCGTTGGTCGCGACCGAGGTGTTTGACCGGGCACATGATATTTGCGGAGAGTTTGTTGGGGCCGATCCCGAGACGAACTGTGTCATATTCGCCAAGAATACCACGGAGTGTGTCAACAAGCTGTCGAATCGATTCAACTTTCAGAAAGACGATGTCGTTATCACGTCCGTGATGGAACATCATTCCAATGATTTGCCGTGGCGAAAAAACGCTTCGGTCGTTCACATCGGCATCACGAAGGATGGCCACCTCGATCTCGTAGCCTTGAAGAAGGCAATCGATCAGCATCGTGGAAAACTCAAGCTCGTTGCCATCAACGGCGCATCGAACATTACCGGCATCTGCTCGCCCATTCATGAGATCGCCGGGTGGGTGCACGACGCCGGCGCGCGGATCTTCATCGATGCCGCCCAACTTGCGCCGCATCGCGAGATTGATATTCTTCCCGATGATCATCCTCAACACATTGATTTCCTCGCGTACTCTGCACACAAAATGTACGCGCCATTCGGCACCGGGGTATTGATCGGGCCGAAGAAATTTTTTGAGGAGGGTGCGCCCGACATGGTGGGCGGCGGGGTGGTGGATGTCGTGTCGCTCGAAAGCGTCGCGTGGAACGATCCGCCGCACAAGGAAGAAGCGGGAAGTCCGAATGTTGTCGGCGGCGTTGCCGTGGCAGAAGCGATTCGCATTCTTGAAAACGTCGGGATGCAGGCAATCGCAGAGCACGAATTGCATCTGCTCGAGTACGCCTATAGCCGGATACGAAAGGTCAAAGGCATTCAACTCTACGGCCCGACGGACAATCTCGCGGAGAAGGTCGGGGTCGTGACATTCAATCTCGACGGCATGCACAATTCGCTTGTTGCGGCAATCGTCGGAACGGAAGCGGGCATTGGTGTTCGCAACGGATGCTTCTGTGCGCATCCTTATGTAAAGGCGCTGCTGAACGTCTCTCCCGAAGAGGACGAAAAATTCACTGCCGAAGTTCTTGCCGGCAACAAATCGAACATGCCCGGAATGGTCCGTGCAAGTTTCGGCTGCTACAACAACTAACAGGATGTTGACGCGTTGCTGGAAATCCTTGAACGCATCGTGAAAAAGGATTACCGCGGACACTACGTGCAGGATTCCTGCTCGGGCGCATTTCATGCCGAGGGGTATGAGATTCCATTCCACAAATACTTCTCGTTCATTGATGCCAACAGGCCGGTGAAGCGGCGAGCCTATTCGGAGGCATCGTAAGTCGATGAGTGCATTCACGTATATCGATGGATCGCTGACCTGCGAGCAACGTTCGCTTGCTTCCCTCGTGCCGGCGTGCGGATCGCCGCTGTATGTCTACAGCAAACAGGCGATCATTGAGAATTGCCATGCGGTCGAATCTGCCTTCGGCGACTATCCGCATCTCACAACATACGCAGTGAAAGCCAATGGCAACATCCATCTCCTGAAGCTTATCGCGGCGCAAGGTCTCGGTGCCGATGTTGGCTCGAAAGGTGAGCTTTTCCTGGCGTTGCAGGCCGGCTTTGCTCCTGACAAGATCTCGTTGAGTGGCGTGGGCAAACGCGATGATGAGATCGAGTACGCATTGGAGCAGAAGATTCTTGCATTCAATGTCGAATCGGAACAGGAGATCGAAGTCCTTAACTCCATTGCATGTCGTATGAGAACGAAGGCGCGCATTCTCCTTCGTCTCAATCTCGACATCGACGCGGGAACGCACGCATACATTTCGACCAGCAGAAAGCAGAATAAATTTGGCGTTGCATCGTCACTCGCTGTCGAAGTACTTTCACGTGCACAACAACTCCCGCACATCGAGGTGCGCGGCATTCACAGTCATCTTGGATCGCAGATCACCAACGTGGAATCGTTTGTCGCCGCCGCCCATGCGTTGAAAACGCTCGTCGACGAGCTGCGGGCGAACGACATTCCGGTCCACGATCTGGATTTCGGGGGCGGCTTTGGTGTACAGTATCATGGCTTCATTGCTCACCCTCAATTACCATTTGAGAAGCCCGAGGTAAAGAATCTCGCACCGTCGATGTTCATCCATGCCGTGCTTCCCATTCTGCGGGAGACAGGCTGCAACATCGCGATTCAGCCGGGTCGCTCAATCATTGCAACGGCGGGCGTTCTCGTCACGAAGGTCTTGTACCGCAAGGAAAGCGGTGAGAAGACATTTGTTATCGTTGATGGTGGAATGAATGATCTCATTCGTCCGAGTCTGTATCATGCGCATCACCAAATCGTCCCGATCGAACTGACGAATGCAAAATTCGCGAGTGTCGATATTGTCGGTCCGTGCTGTGAGTCGGGAGATTTTTTTGCACAGGATCGGGCGTTGCCGCAAGTGGACCGCGGCGATTTGCTTGCGGTGATGTGCGCCGGCGCGTATGGCTTCGTGCTGTCGTCCAATTACAATGCGCGTTTGCGCGTGCCCGAGGTGCTGGTAGATGGCGCTTCGTGGACGCGTATCCGTGAACGCGAAACGCTTGAAGATCTGTTGGATTGAAGCAGGAGCTCAGAATGAGATCGTACAACGTGGCTGTTGTTGGTGCAACCGGGTTGGTCGGACGAAAGATGATCCAGGTGCTGGAGGAACGTCGCTTTCCCGTTGGCACAATCAAGTTTCTTTCATCGGAACGTTCTGCCGGAAAAGAGATCGAGTTCAACAACACCATCCACGTGGTCGAAACGCTCACGGAACACTCCTTCCACGGGGTCGAGATCGCACTGTTTTCCGCCGGCGCAATGGTCAGCAAGGAATTTGCGCCGGCTGCGGTTAGCGCGGGCACGCTCGTGATTGACAATAGCAGCGCATTCCGCATGGATCCCGCGGTTCCCCTGGTTGTTCCCGAAGTAAACAAGCAAACGATTTTTCACCACAAGGGAATTATTGCCAACCCGAATTGTTCTACTATTCAAATGGTCGTCGCACTGAAGCCTTTGCACGATCGCTGGACGATTCGGCGCGTGATCGTCTCGACCTATCAGTCGGTTACCGGAGGCGGGCAGCGCGGGCTTGATCAGCTCGAACATGAGCTGGCAAAGCGCCCGGCGGAAAAGAAGTTCGCGCATCAAATCGCGATGAACGTCTTGCCCCAGGTCGATATCTTCCTGAGCGATGGATACACGAAGGAAGAGCATAAGATGGTTCACGAAACGAAAAAGATTCTCGGGGACAACTCCATCAAAGTGAATGCTACGTGTGTTCGTGTTCCGGTCTTCGGCGGCCACAGCGAATCGGTGATTGTGGAATTTGAAAAGCCGTTTGAGTTGGCGGATGTTCACCATGTGCTGAAGCATGCACCCGGCATTGCCGTCCAGGACAATCCGGAGGAATCGCTATATCCCATGCCGATCACCGCATGGGATCGCGACGAGGTATTTGTGGGAAGGCTCCGCCGCGATGAGACGGTGAGCAACGGACTGGCGTTATGGATTGTATCGGACAACCTGCGGAAAGGTGCTGCAACCAATGCAGTGCAAATCGCGGAAGAATGGATCATCGGAAAAGCACACCATCGACACTGAACATCTATTATTAACCGGAGGAGTAGTATGAAGAAGTATCTGATTGCTGCAGGGTTGGTTCTTGCCGCGGCTGTTGTCGTGTTCACGCGCTCGATCACCGCGCCGATGCCGTCTGTTGAAGTTGGCAAGAAGGCGCCATCCTTCACGCTGAAGGATGTGGACGGCAAAGAGCGTTCACTCGAGAGTTTTCTTTCTGCCAGGTACACGGTCGTCATGTTTATCGCGACGCAATGTCCGGTGTCGAATGCCTACAACGAACGCATGGCAGCGCTGCACAAGGACTATGCGGGTAAAGAGATTGCGTTCGTCGGCATCAATTCCAACAAGCAAGAAAGTGCGGAAGAAGTGAAGGAGCATGCCGCGGAGAACGGGTTTACGTTTCCTGTGCTGAAAGACTGGAACAATGTTACTGCCGATGCGTACGGGGCGCAGGTAACACCGGAAGTGTTTGTTCTCGATCAGCATGCAACCGTTTTGTATCATGGCCGCATCGACGACTCGCGCAACGCGGAGAATATCAAGACGAAGGATTTGCGCGTGACACTGGATGCATTGCTTGCAGGGAAGGCGGCGCCGAGACCTGAAACGAAGGCGTTTGGGTGCACCATCAAACGTATCAAGAAGGAAAGCTGATGCGCGTTGCATTGCTGCTTGCCATCCTCCTCAATCTCGCACAGGCGCGGGGACAAACATCCACGGCGCCTGTGCTGCATTCGATTGACGAGAAGGGATTGACCGGGCTGCGGGCGAAGTCGAAAGGGAAAGTGCTTGTTCTCAACTTCTGGGCGACGTGGTGCACGCCC
>CAYJNF010000345.1:0-4593 GCA_964370915.1 uncultured Chitinophagales bacterium | reverse complement strand
TTGCACGCGAACTTTGATGTCGGGATTGCGGCGCTCGAATTCCGGTATCAACTTCGCGACGTTCTCGCCCTCTGCTCCGAGCGCCCAAAAGACAATTTCGGTGCGCGTGTTCGCGGCGGGTTTGCAGCCGACAAAGCAATTCATCACGGATAGCGCCAAAAGAACGCGAAGGCTCGCGGATGATTTTGTCCCCGTGAATCTGCGTTGCTTCCTAGCCATTCGTGATTCCATTTTCATCTTAATTCAAACCGCGTCTCGATCACATCAACAGAATTCCCGCCGACAAACACCTTGAACCATCCCGGCTCAACGATGCGCTTCATCTGCAGGTCGTAAAACGCAAGCTGGTCGGGTTTCACAACAAACTCCACCGTCTTCTTCTCCCCAGCGTTCAATGATACTTTTTCAAATCCCTTCAACTCCTTGACCGGACGTGTCACGGTCGCGACCTCATCCTGAATGTAGAGCTGCACAATCTCCTGACCCGCCATGTTCCCGGTGTTTGTCACGTCAACAAAAACCCTCACCTCTTGCGCCGAAGAAAATGTGGCCGAAGAAAGCCGAAGATTACTGTATGCGTACGTCGTGTAACTCAATCCGAAACCAAACGGGTACAGCGGAGTATTCGGAACATCGAGATACTTCGACGTATACTTGTCGGTGTCGTTCAACGGACGACCCGTGTTCTTGTGATTGTAGTAGATGGGAATTTGTCCGAGTGAGCGAGGGAACGATACCGGAAGCTTCCCACTCGGGTTCACGTCACCGAACAGTACGTCGGCAATTGCATTGCCGGCTTGCTCGCCGAGGAACCACGTCTCGACAATAGCATCGACATGTTCATCAGCCCAAGGAACTGTCAACGGGCGACCGTTCATCAGCACAAGCACAATCGGTTTGCCGGTCTCATGAACTGCGCGCAGCAGTTCTTCCTGTTTGCCCGGGAGTGTCAGCATCGATCTGCTCGCGGCTTCTCCACTCATATTCTCCTTCTCACCCAGCACACATACCACAATGTCGGATTGCTTCGCGATCCGCACTGCCTCGGCGATGCGTGAGCCGGAATCACTCACTATCTCGCATCCCTTTTCGTACACCAGTTGCGTCTGCGACGAGAGCTTTCCCCTGAGTCCTTTCATCACGGAGATCATCTCTTCGTTTTTACCTTGCGCGGCCCATGGCCCACGCAACTCGGCCTGATTGTCGGCAAGTGGTCCGAGAACCGCGATTCGCTTCATTGATTTCTTTAACGGCAGAATAGTGTTCTTGTTCTTGAGAAGAACAATCGCTTCCTGAGCTACCTTTCGTGCAAGACTCACATGCTCAGGTGTGCGCATCGCGTTCTTCTCCGCGAGCGTATCGCAAGTGCGATAGGGATTCTCGAACAAACCCAGAGCAAATTTCACACGCAGAACACGACGTACACTCTGGTTCAACACCTCATCCGATATGCGTTTCGTTTGATAGGCGATCGGGAGTTCGTTTTGATAGATCTGACTCACCATATCCATATCGAGTCCGGAATTCAGCGCAAGAACGCCCGCGTCTTCTCTCGTTGCAGCAACGCCGTGGCGCGTCAATTCCATGATCGATTCCCAATCGCTCACGACAAAGCCTCTGAATCCCCACTCGTTTCTTAATAGGTCCGTCAGAAGCCACTTGTTGCCTGTGCTCGGCACACCGCCAATTTCGTTGAACGAACTCATCAGAGTTCCTACACCAGCATCAACAGCGGCCTTGAACGGTGACAGATAGATTTCGCGCAGCGTTCGTTCGGACATATCGACAATGTTGTAGTCGCGTCCGGCTTCAGCGGCGCCATACGCGGCGAAGTGTTTTGCACACGCGAGCAGAGAACTTCTGTCGGCAAGGTTCTCGCCTTGAAAGCCTCGCACCTTGGCTACGGCCATCGCGGAGCCGAGAAACGGATCTTCGCCGGAGCCTTCAGCTATGCGCCCCCAACGCGGATCACGCGCAATATCCACCATCGGCGCAAAAGTCCAGTGAAGTCCCGCAGCCGTCGCTTCCCGTGCTGCGACGCGTTCGGCCTCTTCGATCAAACCGGGATTCCATGTGCTTGCCTCCGCCAGCGGAATTGGAAATGTAGTCCGGAAGCCATGAATCACATCAAGCCCGAACAGCAGCGGAATGTGCAGTCTGGATTGCTCAACCGCGATCTTCTGATATTTGCATGTATTCGCCGCGCCAACGACGCCAAGGAACGACCCGATTCTTCCCTGGCGCATCAATGACTCGTATGCCGTATCAATTCCGACACGCTGATTCAGCTGGCCGAATTTCTCTTCGAGCGTCATGATGTGAAGCAGTGAATCGATCTTTCGCTCGATCCTCGGATCCAACGAACGGAGTGATTGACTGAAGGCTGTGGACGCCAACAACAGAAACAGAGACAGCGATTTCCAGTTCATGTGCGTGTCTTCATCTATGATTGCAGTTCTTTGAGCTTTTGAATCCCATCGAGCACTTCGTTGCGCGGCAACCCGCCTGCGCGAAGTTCGTCTGATGAACGTTTGAGTAATCGTTCATAGAATCGATGACCCATCTCTGCGTACTGTGAATCAATTTCCACCAAATCAACAAGAAAATCCTCGGCCTTCGCGTATCTTCCCGTGAGTTCATTGTAACGCACGAGTTTCTCCAAAACGTCCAGCGCTTCATGGTTCACGGAATTGCGTCCGGTGAGTTCGTCGATTCTCGCCGCGTGTCCGGTTTCGATTTCATTTTCAGCCATGACAAACGATGTCAGCAGCAGGGTGAGTGCGCGTTCGCCCAACTCTGAACTTCCCGTCTCATTTCCCTCCATCAATGCGATATCGCATTCTTCTTTGAGCAACGAGCCGAGCACGTAGCACTTTGCTATGACAGTTTCTTCATCCTTACCGAACATCCCCAGGAGTTGTTCAATCGTGAATGGTCGGACAAACTCAGGAGTCATTCCGAGCAAACTCTTATACGCTCCTTGCAACTCCCGTCGTGCCTGCGGAAAATTGTATGCTTTCTTGTAGAACAGCGCTCTCGCGAGTGCTGCAACGAGTTGATTGAATATGCGAAGAATGTAGTCGCTTTCAATCATGCGTCTTCCATTCGCCCGATGCGTACGAAATCAGATTGAGCACATATCGTTGCATCACCGGATCGGGCCGCCGGGCAAAAAGGGATTGGCTGCCGCTCTGACACACCAATCTCCCCCGCTGTTGAAGCCGTGATACAATGATCCGCCCGCTGCCGCATGCAATTTCGAAGAGCGCGTGAACGCCAAGTTCAAGTCCGCACCGGGCAAGCACCGTCGCGGCGGCGGTCGGGGTCACGGTATGCTGCGATACAATTTCTCCGCCGTGTCCACCGTTGAACATTTTCAGATGATCGGGAGAGATCCCATTCCACAATGGATGCGACGCATTCTCTGCAAACACGTACGAATCGTACCCGCCCTTATCGGCGTCTACGCGTTTCTCGATTCTCAACTCGACTCCCAGCGCAGCGCTCAGAATCTCCCCGTCTTCGCTTTCAAACTCCGGCTCCACCACGACAACGGTCTTTCCCGATTCAAGAAATTTTGTGATGGCTCCGAGCCGAACCTGATACGACGCAACACGCAGCATCCCTTCACCGACAATCAGCATGTCGCACTCACGAAGATTGGCACCTGAGAGCGAGACGTAACTCAAACCCATTTTCTCCAGGAATGTTGCCAGCTCGTTGTTGCCATCGAGGATTGCGATGCGAACCTTATGCAACTTCACCGACGCCTCCGGTGGTGCAATAACGTGCGCAACCTTTTCCGAAGAAGCAACGTGAATTCCGTTTTCCTGTAACGACGCCCGCACAGCGTACTCGCCGGGTCGCGACGGCAAAACAATCGTCATCGACATAATAGCAAACCCTGAAGGCTCAACGGCAACGGCCTGACGCGTCTCAAAGAGCCACTCACCCTTTGCGTTCACGACGCCGCATGAGAGAGTGCCGCTTCGCGGTTCGAACGAATCGTTGAACACAAACACGCGAACCTGGCGACTCTCATTCGGAACAAAATGCCGATCCCACAATTCAATGCTCACGCCAAATGGACTGAAAGCATTTTTGAGCGCCTGAAGAATCGGCTTCGGCTTCAGATCCTTGATGTCGCCTTCAAACCAATTTGCCGTGGGTCCGGCATTGTTCGAAAGGTAGACGAACGGCTGAATAGCATCGACCTGCATCCGCCGGAACAACTCCACGAGTTCCTGTGCGAGAAACGATTGATGTTCGATGAGCTGTTCTTTTGTCCACGATGGCCCGAGCCAACGCTCGACAACCTGCTTGGTAAGAAGCGATGGGTTATACTCTTTGTCCAGCCACCACCAACAGAATTCATTGAGCATTGTCGGGCGCGTCGACCGCTCAATCTCATCCAGGGATCGCGTAAACCCAAACTTCCTGTCGTTCAGCACCGGTCCGAGGGAGTAGATGTACGGATGCTCTTCAACAACGTCCACCGATTCCCACGGCCGCGTCGGGTCGAGCTTCTTCATCTCCGGAACAATTTGCTTCTGAACAATCTCGTCCGAACACTCGTTGAGTGCATCCCACATT
>CAYJNF010000344.1:550-4596 GCA_964370915.1 uncultured Chitinophagales bacterium | reverse complement strand
GAATTGGGCAATGAACAAGAACGAAATGATCGTGACGTGTGTTTGATGTGGTAGAGTCTGGAGTGAAGCGAAAGATCAGATCCGTAATTCTTCGCTCAATGGTGAAATTGAAAGGCAAAAAGTCATGACCAAAACAAAAGTCCCGCAAGCAATGGCTGTGCTGCCCCTGCGGAATTCCGTGTTCTTTCCCCGGCAGGTGATGCCCCTCTCCATCGGGCGGGAGAGCAGTATTCGTGTTGTTGAAGAGGGACTCAAAGATGATGGGTACGTCGTCATCGTCGCGCAAACAGACGGCACAATTGACAAGCCGACGGAGAAAGACATCTATTGGGTGGGAACCCTGGCGAAAGTCCTGAAGCAGTTCACGTTGCAGGACGGAACGCGCAGCGTGTTGATGCAGGGATTGGAGCGCGTCCAGCTCATTTCGATTCTGCATGCCGATCCGTATATCCGCGCGGTCGTCCGCACGGTGGAAGAACCGGTTGAATCAAGCATTGAGATCGACGCGATGACGACCAATCTGAAGAATCTCTTCAAGCAGGCAGCGGATCTCTCGCCAACACTGACCGAAGAGCATCTCTCAATCATTCTTAACACCCAGGAACCTGAAGCGATTGTCGACCTGATTGCTTCGCTGCTTCCCGTATCGGTGGAAGAGAAGCAGAAAATCCTTGAGGCGTTCGCACTGCGAAAACGGCTGGAAGAGGCCGCGCTTGTGCTGACAAAGCTGGTGCAGAAACTCGAGCTTGGTAGCAAGATTCAGTCGGAAGTCCAGGATGGCATCAACAAGGGTCAGCGCGAGTTTTATCTGCGCGAACAGATGAAGGCCATCAAGAAGGAGCTTGGTGAAGACGATGAGAACGTTGAGCAGAACGAGCTGCGCAAACGGATCGATGCGGCGAAACTTCCCGACGAGGCATTGAAGGTTGCCGAGAAGGAACTGAAACGTTTGTCGCAAATGAACCAGGCGTCGGCGGAGTACACCGTGAGTCGGACGTATCTGGATTGGATTCTCGATTTGCCGTGGAGTGTCAGCACAGACGATAGCATTGACATCAAGAAGGCAAAGGAGGTGCTGGAGAACGATCACTACGGACTCGACAAAGTCAAGAAGCGGATTCTGGAGTATCTTGCCGTGCGCAAACTGAAGAACGACATGCGCGGCCCGATTCTCGTGTTCGCAGGTCCCCCCGGTGTCGGCAAAACATCCCTTGGCCGTTCGATTGCCAACGCGCTCGGACGAAAATTCGTTCGTATGTCGCTCGGCGGCGTTCACGATGAGGCTGAAATTCGCGGCCATCGCCGGACGTACATTGGCGCACTGCCCGGACGCATCATTCAGGGATTGCGAAAGGCAGGCTCGAACAATCCAGTGTTCATGCTGGATGAAATCGATAAAGTGGGAAACGATTTCCGCGGCGATCCATCTTCCGCGCTGTTGGAAGTGCTCGATCCCGAACAGAATTTTTCGTTCAGCGATCACTATCTGGAAATTCCGTTCGATCTTTCCAAAGTGATGTTCATTGCAACGGCGAACATGCTCGATACCGTTCCTCCTGCGCTGCGCGACAGAATGGAGATCATCGAAATTCCGAGCTACACCGAAGATGAGAAGCTACACATTGCGCAGAAGTACCTTGTTCCCAAACAAGTCAATGAACACGGTCTCAAGGCTCACCAGATTCAGATTGAGGACGATGCACTGCGCGGAATTATCAGCGGCTACACGCGCGAAGCAGGCGTGCGCACACTCGAACGACAAATTGCAGCTGTCGCCCGGGGCGTGGCCCGGGAGGTTGCTGAAGGGTTGAACGGGAAATCGACTGTTGGCAAAGACAATCTTACCAAATATCTTGGTCAGCAAAAGTTCTTCGCCGATGCAGCCGAGCGGATCGATCGTCCGGGTATCGCAGTCGGACTCGCCTGGACACCGGTCGGGGGTGATATCCTGTTCATCGAAGCGACAAAGATGAAAGGCAAGGGAAATCTCACGCTCACCGGACAACTTGGTGACGTGATGAAGGAATCGGTGCAGGCGGCAATGAGCTTTATCGCGTCTCACGCAAAAGAGCTTGGACTTGACGAGAATTTCAAATCAGAATTGGATATTCATGTGCACGTGCCCGCGGGCGCAACCCCGAAGGATGGTCCCTCGGCGGGTGTGACGATGTTGACAGCATTGACTTCGCTGCTTACCAACCGACTCGTGCGTAATGACCTTGCGATGACGGGTGAGATTACGCTGCGTGGTGCAGTACTGCCCATTGGCGGTGTGAAAGAGAAAGTGCTTGCTGCGCATCGTGCGGGAATTAAAACCGTGATTTTGCCCGAACGCAACAAGCTCGATCTTGACGATACCCCGAAAGGTGTAATCGAGGGGATGACGTTTCATTTCGTGAAAGAGATGGCTGATGTGTTGAAGCTTGCGCTCCTTTCGAATGAAGAATCCCGGAAACATAAGATGCCCGAGCTTTCATTGGATCCCATGGCAATCAACTGACGCTCCCATTGCGTCATCCCGCGGGCGTCCCGTTTTCTGAAGACGCCCGAAAGATTTCTGGGTTCTCATGGCCATTGCATCGGGTCTGCGACATAGAAGTTGGTTGACGTTCCAGACGAAAAGCAATAAGGACTTTCTGAATGCTTTCAAGTTTTCAGAAAGGATTCCAATGTATTCTATATAACCTCCTGTCGCCGGCCACTCCATCGCTACGCGGCGGACGTTGCATTGACTACCAAGCCTCTTTTTCCCCGGTGCCGCGAACATCAAACGGATGATCATTGTCAAATAACTTTGTTGGCACTATCTCATCTGTTTGTTCCTTTGTGTCGTCGCGATTTTCTTTTTCCGTGCTTGCGTAGCTCGTTTGACATTCGCCGGCGATTTTCGTACAATCTACTGTAAAATAATCACTTACAGCTACGCTATTTCCCCATGTCAAAGTCCACAAAGTGGTTCCTCGTCATCTTCGGCATCGTTGCTCTGTTTGGCGTGGGCTTTCTGCTTTTGTTCTATTCTGCATTTCGATCGATTGGCGATAATTCGAAAGAAGTCGTCACCATCGGGAGGGGAGACAAGCTCGCGGTGGTTGATTTAGTTGGCGTGATCGAATCCTCCGAAAACGTTGTCCGTCAGATCAAGAAATATCGCGAAGACAAATCCATCAGGGGAATTTTGTTGCACATCGATTCTCCCGGCGGCGCCGTTGTGCCGAGCCAGGAGATGTACGAAGAAGTGAGGAAGACGCGCGATGGCGGCAAGCCTGTTGTTGTTTCGATGGGATCGCTCGCGGCGAGCGGCGGATATTATGTTGCATGCGGAGCGTCGAAGCTGGTTGCGAATCGCGGTACGCTCACCGGCAGCATTGGCGTGATCGGCGAGTTCCTGCAATTCCATGAGGCGATGAACAAGCTTGGCATTCAGGCAAAGACAATCAAGAGCGGCAAACTCAAAGATGCTGGCTCGCGAACGCAACCCATGACCGAGGATGCGGAAAAATATTTTCAATCGTTGATGGATGATGTGCATCGTCAGTTCATTGACGTTGTTGAGGAGGAACGCGATCTCTCCCATGCCGTCGCAATCGATCTTGCCGACGGCAGAGTCTACACGGGAGAAAAAGCGGTGAAGCTTGGTCTCGTCGATACAATCGGAACGTTTGAAGACGCGGTCAACATCGCGGCAATGCTTGCCGGCATCGAGGGCGAACCATCGCTGGTGCGCGAACGTGAGCGCCGCAGCTGGATGGATCGGATGTTCGGCGACGTGAGCGCGAGTGTGAAAGACTTGAAAGAAACCCTGTTGCAGAAACCGATGATGTCCTATCGGTATGCAGGGCCGTACTAATTGTCACGCACGATTCCAATTGTCATGCTCCAATTATTGTACACACCACACTAAGGAGGGTTAGAGTTGACCAAAGCAGATATTGTTGATCGCATAGCCACGGGGACAGGTCTGACCAAAGTTGATACAGAAGCGGTGGTGGATGGTTTCATCCTGACTGTTATCGACGCGATGAAAGAGGGGAAAAATATCGAGATAC
>CAYJNF010000344.1:0-540 GCA_964370915.1 uncultured Chitinophagales bacterium | reverse complement strand
GCTTTAAGGTGAAGAAAAGAAAAGGGCGTGTTGCGCGCAACCCGCGCACCGGCGAACAAGTGATGGTCGATGAACACTGGGTGCCGCTCTTCAAAGTGTCGAAGGAAGTGAAGCAGGCAGTGAATGAGAACCTGCTGAAGGCAGCCCACCAACCATAACGCTGAGGAGAGTTTTTGTAGATGGAGAACACCGAACTTGTTTGCAGAAAATGCGGCACTGCGCTTTCACCGAGTGATCGCTTCTGCCGCGCGTGTGGTGCCAAAGTCGAAGAGTCATCAGCGGTAAGCGCAGTGCCGGTGCGCTGCGAAATTTGCGGACACGAGAATAGGCACAGCGGTTTGTTCTGCGAGGCCTGCGGGGCAAAACTCCCCGGACGCGCACCCGCTCCTGCGCAGCGTCCACCGAAGAAAAAGCCTGCCCCGACGGCAAAATCAAGTTTCTTCAAGAATCTTCAGCCATGGCATTATGCCATCGCTGTGTTACTCGGGGGTGTTCTTGTCGTGCTTCTGTATACCGAATTGCAGCGCGACACTGCGACGG
>CAYJNF010000343.1:341-4611 GCA_964370915.1 uncultured Chitinophagales bacterium | reverse complement strand
GCCCAAGAGAGTTGTGCACGAAGTTCAGCTCTTCAACGTCACGATCGAAGAACAGATGAGTTACGCTCTGGATTATCTCAGAGTGAACGGCGAAGCAACACTCATGAAACTTGTGGGACACATGACGGAGAAGATGCGCATCATCGTGACGATTATCGCGTTGCTCGAAATGACGAAGAACAAAGCCATCTCGTTACTACGCATTGATGGCGAGGATGACATTCTCATTCGATCTGTAGGAAATACTCAACCACGAGTAGCGGGGACGGCATGACAGGTTTACGACCCCTTGGAGGCGAACCAGGAACAACACTCACGCAAATCATTGAGGCGCTGCTGTTTGCCACCGATGAGCCGCTTTCCGTGAGACAGATTCTCGACATCCTCGGGGAGTTTGAAGCCGGTGAGTTGCCTCAGAAACGCGCGAACGAGCAGACGATTCTTGACGTCATTGAGCAGCTCAACCGGGAATATGCTGAGACGAATCGTTCGATGCACATTGTGAAAGTTGCGGGCGGCTACCAGTTTGCAACCCTGCCTGAGTACGCGACGTGGCTTGGCAAGATGTTGAGAGAGAAGACCAAGCGAAAGCTCTCGGTGTCGGCGCTGGAGAGTCTGGCGGTGATTGCGTACAAGCAACCTGTGACGAAGCCCGAGATTGAATCCATCCGCGGTGTCAATGCGGACTATGTGATACGTTCGCTGATGGAACGCAACATGATCACCATTGTGGGGAGAGCGGCGACACCCGGACGCCCGCTCCTCTATGGAACGACGAAGGAGTTCTTGAAGCACTTTGGATTGAACGATTTGTCTGAGCTTCCGAAACCGCGTGAGATTGAAGAACTGCTGGCTGAAGCGGAGTTCGAAGTAGAGAAGCAACTCATGAAGGAGCAAGAAATAAAAGCGGCCGGTGAAGTTGAAGCTGCCGGCGAAGAGGATGACGACGATACGCGCATCGTTGTGAGTGAAGATGGAACGCTGCGCAAAGTTGAGAGCGATGATTCGTTGGAGGAACCTGAAATCGAGTAAGGTTGTCAATTCCCAAACTCTCTGAATTCTATGGAAAGCAACTGCAACCAGAGGTTATCGGCAGGAGGATTCGATGAGTAAACCCGACCCCATAGAAATCAAGAGTGTAGAGCATGTTCAAGACTACAAGATTCGCCTGAAATTCAACGACGGCAAAGAAAAGGTTGTTGACTTCGGTCCGTTTCTGCGCTCTGCCCCGAAATCCGATGACAAAGAAATACCGAAACATTGAACCTTTTTGGAAATTCAATATTCGATACGGCGATCTTGACTGGAACGACATTGAATTGTGTTTTTCAATTGCTGATCTCTATCGAGGGAAGATATCGTGATACTAAATGACCATTCGTCATGAAACGCACTTCTAAACCTGAACCCACCGAACTCATTCGCATCAACCGCTATCTCAGCATGTGCGGCATCGCGTCGCGCCGTAAGGCCGATGAATTTGTCACCAACGGAAGCGTTCAGATCAATGGCAAAGTGATGACTGACCTTGGACGCAAAATCAATCCGCAGCGCGACAAAGTATTTGTCGAGGGTAAACAGGTTGCCCAGGTGCATGACTATTTGTATCTGGTGATGAACAAACCCAAAGACGCCATCACGACGCTGAGTGACGAGAAGGGGAGGACCACGGTGATGAGTCTTGTCAGGACGAAGCAGCGTGTCTATCCCATCGGGCGTCTCGACAGGAATACGACAGGCGTGTTGCTGCTGACGAACGACGGTGAGTTTGCCAATCGACTCATGCATCCGAAGTTCGAGATTTCGAAATCGTATCAGGTGACGTTAGAAACCGCGCTGACGCACGAACACACCGAGAAACTTCGCAAAGGCGTGAAGCTTGATGATGGCAAAACATCGCCAGCCGAAGTGTATATCATTCCCGGTGGCAAAGGAAAAGAGATCGGCATTATCATTCACGAGGGACGCAACCGGCAAGTGCGTCGCATGTTTGAATCGCTCGGCTACGAAGTGAAGAAGCTCGACCGCGTTGCGTACGGGCCGATTACCAAGGAGGGGCTTGCCCGTGGAGGAACGCGCAGCCTGACGCGACCCGAGGTTCGGCAGCTAAGAAAGCTTGCGGGGATGCCGGAAGAATTTTGAAGATGGAGATGAAACAAAATCCAGCGCATTTCGACTCTTTGTGTAGAATTTGGTAGATTGATTCCGTTCACTAATCGCGAGGGCGTTATCATGACGATTCATACCAAAGCAATTTACGACGGCAAGGTTCTTCGACTAACGGAACCGGTTGAATTGAAACCGGACACGCAGGTCGATGTGACGCTGGAAATCCCTGAGGACGCCAACGGCAAGGCCTATGGCTTTTTTGAAACTGCGTTGAGCATGGATCTACAGGGACCAGCTGATTGGTCAGCTCGCTTTGAAGAATATCTTCTCAACGACAAGCATGGCCGCGCACAATAGTGTTTTCCTCGATACGAATTATGCTATTGCACTTTCATCCAAATCCGATGAGAATCATCAGCGAGCTGTGGAGATCTATCGGAAGTTGAGAGAACAGAGGACATCGTTCGTTACGACTCGTGCTATTCTTATTGAGATTGGCGATGGCTTGTCGAAGCTGCATCGAAGAGAGAATGCCCGCCAACTTCTCAATTCGATTGAAAAAGACAGCACGATCATTATCCTCGAGGTAACGAAGCAACGTTACGACGAAGCGCTTCACCTATACAGCGAACGAAAGGACAAAGAGTGGGGGATGACCGATTGCATTTCGTTTGTCGTCATGGGCGAACAGAAGTTGAGTGAGGCGCTGACCGCAGATGAGCACTTCGTGCAAGCAGGATTCAATGCACTTCTATTGTCGCGATAGTCCCAGGAAGGGATTGGAATAGTGAGGACGATAATCAGAGTTGTGCTGAAGGAGAACTGGACCTTGCGCCTCGAATTTGACACAGGCGAAAAAGGAGTGTTCGATGTGAAACCACTCCTCGATTGTGAAGCATTCGAAGAAGCTGACCTGAGCGCCGATACTCTCTACCTCAAATCCAAAGAAGTGGCGATGACCGAAAGTTGACGAACGCGCCATGTTATACGATTCCGATGAAGTTGCTTATCGTCCTCATTCTGCCTATCATTTCATAGTTCATCTCACCTGTTTTTCCTCAATACAATTGGAGAAAGCTTTTTGGAAGTACAGTCAGACTCGCTGGACCTGAACGAACTTATGCGCCGCCGCCGTGAAGAGCTTGAAGAGCTTAAGAAGCGCGGCATCAATCCCTACCCGTATGAATTTTCACGCGATGCTTTTTCCAGGGAGATCGTTGATGCGTTCAAAGACGATGCGCCGCAACGGACCGTCTCGGTCGCAGGTCGCATCATGTCACTCCGCAAAATGGGAAAGGCCGCCTTCTGCCACATCCTGGATTCACAAGGGAAAATTCAGATCTACTTGAAGAAGGATGATCTCGGAGACTTTTACGATTCGTTCAAGCTGCTGGATATCGGCGACATCATTGGCGTCGAAGGTTTTGTCTTCCGCACGAAGATGGGAGAAGTTTCTGTTCATGCACAAAAAATCGAGCTGCTGGCAAAGTCGCTTCGTCCGCTGCCGATTGCAAAAGAGACAAAGGATGAGCAGGGAAATGTAGTCGTCCACGATCCGTTCTCGGACAAGGAGCTTCGCTACCGGCAACGTTATGTCGATCTGGTCGTGAACCCGCAGGTCAAGGATGTATTTGTCAAGCGGGCAAAAATCATTTCGGCGATGCGAAGGTTCTTTGAAGAGCAAGGATATCTGGAAGTCGAGACCCCGATTCTACAGCCGCAGTATGGCGGGGCATTTGCCCGCCCGTTCGTTACGCATCACAACACGCTCGACGTCGAAATGTATTTGCGCATTGCGAATGAGTTGTATCTCAAACGCCTCATCGTTGGTGGATTTGACGGGGTATATGAGTTCGCCAAAGACTTCCGCAACGAGGGAATGGACCGCACGCACAACCCCGAATTCACGATGCTGGAAATCTACGTCGCCTACAAAGACTACATCTGGATGATGGAGATGGTCGAGCAGTTGATCAGCCGCGTTGCGATGGCCATCAACGGATCGACGAAGGTTATGCTCGGAGGGAGCGAAGTTGACTTTGCACCGCCGTGGACTCGGCTGACGATGTTCGACGCGATCGAGAAGTACACAGGCAAACAGCTAAGAGCCATAAGCAAAGAGCAGTTACGACAGATTGCGAAGGAACTGAACGTGGAGATT
>CAYJNF010000343.1:0-331 GCA_964370915.1 uncultured Chitinophagales bacterium | reverse complement strand
GGAACTGGCCCAGGTTGCAAGAGAATTGCAAATTGAAATTCCTCCGGGGGAAGGCGTCGGTGCGATCATCGATGAAATCTTCAGTCAGAAAGTAGAACCTCATCTCATTCAGCCAACATTCATTACTGATTATCCGGTGGAAATGTCACCCCTTGCGAAGCGGCATCGTTCTGACCCTATGCTTGTCGAACGTTTCGAGGCCATTTGTAATGGCAAGGAAATCTGTAATGCGTTCAGCGAACTGAATGACCCGCTCGATCAGCGGGCGCGATTCGAGGAACAGATGCGCATGAAGGCGGCAGGACAGGAAGAAGTGCAGCCGCTCGACGAA
>CAYJNF010000342.1:0-4620 GCA_964370915.1 uncultured Chitinophagales bacterium | reverse complement strand
CTTCATCGTTCACCTCCCAAGAATTAGTTGATGATGTCGCTTCGTTCACTCATCCGGTTTCTTGAATTCCCAGGTCGGCTTCCGTATATTGAAAAGGGAAAGGGAATGCATCCACACGGATGTGCGAACTTTTTCGTATCGAAGCGTGCTCACCTCCTCGCCAAAGGCTAGATGGGCACGCTTTTTTTATTTATTTCTGAATTTTTCTGAACAATCTTTGGCTGTGATTCAGCCTTTATTCTTTCCAACACATCAGACGAACAGCCACAACCGTGGCCGCATGCGCGCAGTTTCGAGCGACGTCGTTTCGTGATTTCATGACGTATGAGAAGAAACGCTGTCGCCGCAACCACCGCGAGTGATGCTGCCTGTTGCCAGTCCATACTAAGCTCCAAATCCCATCAGAAGTCCGACACGAAACACCAGGAACGTGATGCTGTACGCGAGCGCGGTCATATAGCCGATTTGGAATAACGGCCACTTCCAGCCATTTGTCTCGCGCCGCATGATTGCTATTGTTGATATACATTGCATCGCAAGTACGTAATACACCATCACGCAAATGGCAGTCAAGGCCGTCCACACACGTGCGCCTGTGACCGGGTCTCGTTCGTTGCGCATTTTTTCACGCAGCGAAGAATTGCCGGCTTCTTCACCGGAGTCTTGAATGTTGTAGATCGTTCCCATGGTACTCACGAACACTTCTCGCGCGGCAAACGAAGTGCACAACGCGATGCCGATTTTCCAATCGAACCCGAGCGGCCTGATAAGTGGTTCAATAACTTGTCCGGCCCGACCGATGAAACTGTTTTCCAATTGTTGAGATGGAGTTCCTTCGCTCTTCGGATAGGTGCCAAGGAACCACAGAATAATAGACACTCCGAGAATAATCGTTCCGGCATTTCGTAGGAAGAGTTTTGAGCGTTCCCACATCTGCAGTGAGATGGATTTGATTGAGGGAAGCTTGTACGGGGGCAGCTCCATAATAAAGAGGGGAGCCGCTCCCTTGAGCAACGTCTTCTTGAACAACCACGCCATGGTGAGGGCCATAACCAGTCCGAGCAGATACATCGACAACAACGTCAAGCCTGCGAGCGAGAGAAATCCGAGTATGCTTGTTTGAGGGATGAACGCCGCGATCAAAAGTGTGTACACGGGAAGTCGGGCACTGCAGCTGATGAGCGGCGAGACCAGCATGGTGACAAGGCGGTCTTTCGGACTCTCAATCGTGCGCGTGGCCATTATGCCGGGAATCGCACACGCAAATGAGCTAAGCATCGGAATGAATGATTTGCCATGCAATCCCACTTTGCTCATGAGACGATCCATGATAAACGCGGCACGAGCCATGTAGCCGGTGTCTTCGAGCAATCCGATGAAAAGAAAGAGCAGAAGAATTTGCGGGAGGAATATCACAACAGAGGAGACGCCTGCAAGCCCTCCATCAATAATCAAATCCCGCAGGTCGCCAGCCGGCATGACCAACCTCACCTGTTCGCTGAGCAGTGTGGTGAGTCCTTCAATCCAACCCATCGGAATCTCGGCCCATGTGAACACCGTTTGGAACATGATCGCCATGAGTCCGAGGAAGACTGCGAAGCCCCAAATTCTGTGCGTGACGATGCGGTCGATTTTGTCGCTGATCGATGTTGTGCCACTCTGCGCCTGAGTAACCGCCTGGGCGCACACAGTTTTGATCCACTCATACCGCGACTCGACGGCGACCGACTGCCGGTCGATGCCCATAAAGTTCAGTTTCTCATGATCCTTGCGAACGTGTGCGATCACTTCGGGTGCGTAGCGGTCGCGATGTTCTTCGAGCGACTCGGGGGCCGCAAGGAGCGAGAGCGCCTCGTGAAATGCATTCGCATCAGTGAGCCTGTGATACCGTTGCAGATACCCCACCAACTCTTCCGTTTCCTCTTCAACAATGTCCGGCATCCGCCATGAACGCTTCGCGGCTGTGACTGCGGTTGTTTCGTTGATCGCGCGCTTCAATTGGTCAATGCCAATCCCTTTGCTTGCTATCAGCGGAATGACCGGTACATTTAGCTCGCGGGAAAGTTTCTTTGCGTCGACCTCGATGCCGGCGTCTTCCGCGACATCAACCATGTTGAGCGCAATGACAATCGGGATCTGACGGTCAATGATCTGGCTGGCGAGGTACAGATTGCGCTCGATGTTGCTTGCATCGACAACACAGATAACCAATTCCGGCATCTGCGTGTGATCAACTTTTCCAAAGAGAACTTCAGTCGCGACCCGTTCATCCGGTGAGCTGGCGTTAAGGCTGTAGGTGCCGGGAAGGTCCAGAAGAATCGCTTCCGACCGGTCGGAGAGGGTCAAGCGGCCTTCCTTCTTCTCTACCGTAACACCGGGATAGTTTCCCACCTTCTGGCGCAAGCCGGTAAGGGCGTTGAAGAGCGTGGTCTTGCCACAATTGGGATTCCCGATCAGGGCAACGTAGCGACTCTGTGTACTGGTTTCGAAGCTCATTTAAGATCCTTGACAACAAAGACCGAATCCGCTTCAACCCTGCGCAACGAGAGTCTATAGCCCTTGATTTTCACTTCAATCGGATCGCCCATTGGCGCTGAACGTACAAATTGGATCGATGTACCTTTGATGAGTCCCATTTCCAGCAATCGCTGACGAACGTTTGCGGCAAGTGTTGCCACTCGCGCGATTTTTCCATGTTCTCCCGGCGTCAAAGAACTCAGGGTTACTTCCTTCATACTGTTCGCCGACTTAGTGATCGAAAGAGGAAACATAAATGCTGCTCGCCATAAGCTGATTAAGGCCGATGCGCGTGTTGAACACCTCGCAAATGATGGTCCCTGAAGCCTTGTTGATGCAGCGGATGACCGCATTTTCTCGGAAGCCAAGTTCGCGAAGCCGCAGACAGATTTCCGGCTGTGAGGTAAGGTGAGCGATGCGAACTCGTTGGCCGACGCTAATCTCTGATAATGGTGATTGCATAATCGTGTGATTATTTCTTTGTGCATTTTGAGCACGTTCCGAAGATTTGGATCGTCGTGCTTTGAATGGAAAAGTCCTCGTTTGCTGCAACATCTTCCTGAATTCTCTCAAGACGGTCGTTTGTGAACTCGATAATGTCGCCGCAGTTGAGGCAAATCATGTGGTGATGGTGTGGACGGCCAAACGCTTTTTCGTAGCGAGAAGTGTTTTCTGCAAATCGATACTTCGATACAAGCCCGCACTCTTGCAGCAATTCGAGCGTATTGTACACCGTTGCTTTCGACACCTTCACACCACTTGTTATCATCCGATAGTAAAGTCCCTCGACATCGAAATGCCCTTGACTTTGAAGCACAGCATCAAGAATGGCAAAGCGTTCTGGAGTGGCTCGCAGTTTCCCCTGAGCCTTTAGGTGATCTGTGAGTATTGCGTGGGCCGCTTGAGTGTCCATCTGCTCCTTATTTAGAATTAGTCTAAATAAAAATAAGAAACAACCTATGTAGTTGTCAAGCAAAATCTTGAATTTCTTTCGATCTTTTGGATGGTCGCTGTGGAAGCTTTATCTGACGATGATTTTGTCGTGTAGGGAATGTTCGAATTCAGTAGAATTTCCTTGCTTTTTTTGATTGGATTTCGTTACTTTCATTCGAATAGAGTTAGAGACATCATCTCACTATATTATTTCAATGAAGCCGAGGAAAAGCAAGTACCTACAGGGAAAGAGAATCATCCCAGCTCCAATTCCAAAGAATGCGACTGTAGTGCAACTTGTTGATACCTATTTCCAGGCATACAACGCGGGAAGATTGCGCGAGGCATGCCATCTTTTTACAGACAAGATGCTCCAATCCGATGTCACCATCGGTATGAGTCTTACGGGAGCCTTGACTCCCGCAGGTTTGGGTGGTTCGTGTGTCGTGCCGCTGATCAAGGCAGGTTTTGTGGATTGGATTGTGACCACTGGGGCGAATCTCTATCACGATACCCACTTCGCCATCGGCAAGTCGCTGCACCGTGGCAGTCCGTTCATCGATGATCGGATTCTGAGAAAAGAAGGCGTAATCAGGATCTACGACATTTTGTTCGATTACGATGTTCTCCTAAGTACGGATGAATTCTTCAGAACCGTCATTCGAAAAGAAGAGTTTCAAAAGGAAATGGGGACGGCGGAGCTTCATTACAAACTTGGCAAATACATCGCCGAGCGTGAGCGGATTCTCAAGATAAGACACTCCAGCATTCTGGCGACAGCATACCAGTGCGGCGTTCCCGTATACACGTCATCGCCGGGAGATAGCTCAATCGGGATGAACATTGCAGAGATCGAGCTTTCCGGGTATGCAACACGTATCGACGTACTTCTGGATGTTAACGAGACAGCAGCAATTGTGCTTGAGGCGAAGCGCAAGGGAGGAAGAAGCGGGGTTCTGATTTTTGGTGGCGGATCACCGAAGAACTTCATGCTTCAAACGGAGCCACAGATTCAGGAAGTGCTGAAGATCGATGAAAAAGGGCATGATTTCTTCCTGCAAGTCACAGACGCAAGACCGGACACCGGCGGCTTGTCAGGTGCGACGCCATCGGAGGCAGTGAGTTGGGGGAAGGTTGATCCCAGCAAGCTTCCGGACACAGTGGTCGCTT
>CAYJNF010000341.1:293-4635 GCA_964370915.1 uncultured Chitinophagales bacterium | reverse complement strand
TCTTCCATCGTTGGAATATTGTCACGCCGATGGAGTGGGTTGGATTGAAGAACTTCTCGCGCCTGCTCAACGACCCGCTCTTCTTCAAGTCGATCGGCAACACGCTCACGTTTCTGCTTATTCACATTCCATTGCAAATTAGCATCGCTCTTCTGTTTGCATTGCTGTTGAACACGAAGGTGAAAATGCGCGGGTTCTTTCGCGCACTCTACTTTCTTCCCGTCGTCGTGTCCGGCGTTGCGGTGACGATATTGTGGCAGCAACTGTACTCGTATGACTATGGCGTCCTCAACACATTGCTCCGCACCGTCGGATTTCCTGCGGCTCCGTGGCTGGTTGATGCATCATGGGCGATGCCGTCCGTTGCTATCATGGCAACGTGGAAGAATGTCGGCATTTATATTGTCCTGTTCCTCGTCGGTCTGCAGAATATCCCGGGCGAGCTGTACGAAGCGGCAAGTCTCGATGGCGCGACGAAGTGGAAACAGTTCCTGCATATCACGATTCCAATGCTGAACCCGACAGTCGTTGTCATTATTGTTCTTTCAACCATCGGTGGCTTCTCGTTGTTTATCGAGCCGTATGTGCTCACCGGCGGCGGACCAATGCAGAGCACGCTATCGGGCATGTTGTACATCTACAATCAAGCTTTCTACTTTAACCATATGGGCTACGCCGCGACGTTGGGCTTCGTCTTTGCGCTCGTCATTCTTGTGGTTGTGCTTGTGCAACGCAAAGTTGTTGAGACGGAGCCGACGTGATGCGCAAAGTCTTCACATACTTCATGCTCATCCTCGGCGCCGTCATGTTTGCTTATCCGTTTTTGTGGATGATTGCCGGTTCACTGAAGCCCGAGCTTGAAATTGGCAGTCTGGGTTTGCTCTCATCAACCATGACAACGCAAAGCTATGAAGCCGTGTTGACGAAAATCCCGATTGGCAAGGCGTTTCTCAACAGTCTTATCGTGTCGCTCGCTACGACAACATCCGTCGTGTTGTTCGGTTCGATGGTTGGGTACGCGTTGGCGAAGCTGAAATTCGTCGGGAACAAAGCGCTCTACATGCTCATTCTCTTTACGATGATGATTCCGTTTCAGATTGTTCTGATTCCGCAATACATTCTGATGGTGAAGTTGGGATGGACGGACTCATACCTCGCGCTCATCGCACCAACGATGATGAGCGCTTTCAGCATTACACTGTTCCGACAGTTCTTCATGGGCATTCCGTCAGCGCTCATTGACGCGGCGCGCATTGACGGCTGCTCGGAAACACGCATCTTGTTCAGCATAGTGTGGCCTTTGTCGCGGCCCGTCATCGTCACCGTGGCGATTCTTACATTCATGTCGAACTGGAACGAAGTCCTCTGGCCCCTGATGGTTGTCCGTGAACGCTCGCTGATGACGATGCCGCAGATTGTAACACTCTTCACCATCGGTGGCGAGGCGGAGTCACAGCTCGGCTCATTGCTCGCAGCGGCAACGTTGTTGTCGTTGCCCGTCATTATCGCTTATTCGTTCTTCCAAAAATATTTCATTGAAAGCATGGCAAGCTCGGGATTGAAGGGATAGCGGACCTAAACCCTGAAAGATATTCAGCGAAGGGTCTACGATGGATTGGTGGATTGGTGGATTTATGGAGTGATGGAGCAACTGCTGTTAAGAAAAATGGATATTTCACCCTTACAGGGTTCGGATTCGTATTGTTGTCTGAATGTCGGGGCATTGCCCCGACCTATAATATCTGACGCCTTCAGCGTCACCCCTGTGAATTGCTGTCCCTGAAAGGGGCAAATACTGTAGCCGAGGGCCTACGGCCTCGTAGAGGCAAGGCCCTCGGTAATCAAGCAAGAAAGGTTTTACAAACCCTGAAAGGGTTTTATACATTGCGTCGCATCGCCTACAGAGTTGAAGTCAAATGAGTCAATCACTCAGAATAGCGTTCTCCGTCTGCGTCCTCTACATCCTCTGCGGTGAAGCTTTTCTCGCAGCTGGAGAGGAAGTCGTTGCCACCGTCGGCCGATTTTCCATCACGAAGCAGGATTTGCTGGACAGTTACGAGTTTGGTCCGGCATTCGTGAAACGATTGCCGAACCCGCTGCGCAAACATCTGGACTATATGATTGATGAACGATTGCTTGCACTCGAAGCGGAACAATTGAAGTACGATACGACGGAGTTTGTTCGTGAGCGCGTCTCGGCGCTTGAGGAAGATTTGATCGTTGATGAGTTGTATAAGGATGAAGTCCTCTCACAGGTCAAGGTTAGCGAGAAGGAAATTGAGTCCGGAATTCAAAAAGCAAAGGCCAACCTTCGCCTTCGGTGGATATTCTCAGCTGACAAGCAAAAAGCGAATCAACTCTCTCGTCAACTGAAGAGAGGAGCGTCATTTGATTCACTCTACAGTCTGCAAGCTGATTCGGCGAGCGACAAGAAATTAGAAACAACATTGCTCAAGCTCGAAAGCGACGTCCCTGAATTCGCCAAAGGAATTCGGACGCTTCGCACCAGACAAGTCTCGACGCCACTGCAGGGTCCGGATGGCTATTACATCGTACGCATCGACCAGGTCTGGCAAAATCCATTGACAACGGAAAGTGAGTACGCAATGCAGAAGCACGAGACCGTTGAGGCACTGCGCACATCGAAAGCAGACGAGCTTGGACGCGACTATGTGAAATCCAGAATGAAATCCGCCAACCCCATCATCAAGGCGGAAGGCTACAACATCGTGCGGGCATATCTTGCGGACAAAGGGCTTTCGCGCGACGCGCAGGTGAAATGGAATATCCCTTCAACATTCATGACAGAAGCGGGACCGATGCCCGTGAATGCGTCGGATAAGTTTCTGCGGCGCCCTTTGGTAACGTTCGCCGGACAAACGTTGACGGTACGGGATTATGTGCGATGGTTTGATGTGCGGCAGTTTCAGTTGAAGCGGAGCTCGCTTGCAGCGTTCAACTCCAGTGTGAAGCAGACGATTTGGAAGATGGTGCAAAATAGAATGCTCAGTCAGGAAGCATACGCTCGCGGATTGAACAAGCGGTCAGAGGTCCGTCATGAGGCTAAGAAGTGGGAAGCGAAGCTGTTGTATCTAGCCGGGCGATCGCATGCGATGCGAACGATTTCCATTTCCGACTCGATGCTGAAGAATCAGTATCAACGGGAGAAGAAGCGCTATCGCGATGTGAGCGGAAACCAGCTCACGTTCGAGAAGGCGCGTGACCAGGTGCGGCTCGATGTCTACTATGAAGCGGAGACGGAAACCCTGTTTCGGACGCTTCAGCACCTGAGAAAGAAGTATAACGTGGTTGTCAACGAAGGTGCAGTGAAGATGCTTGTCTCGCAAGTTCCCCGCGACCCGAGTGCCATTGATGTGAAGTTTTACAAGCCGGGCGGCACATTTCCCCGTGTTGCGTTTCCAACAATTGATGAGCGATGGCAAGGTTCTCAACCCTGAGCGGAGCGAAGGGTCGCTACGCATTCGAATTGCAGTGAGATTTTCCGCTTCGCTCAAAATGTAATGACAAGGTGAGTAAGAAATAATGAAGTCGCTTCTATACAAATATCCGGTGGACCACCTTTTCACAGGCGCGAGCCTCGGCAACCGTTTTGCGTTTGCGCAGCTCGATGAGGCAACGAACGTTGTGGGACTCTGGAGCTCGACCGACAACCAGTTTTATCTTGGCGAGTGGAAGATTGACATTAGCGTGAACGAGGTGCCGCTGTCGCCGGTGGAAACTTCCTTTCATCCGCATTCGCAAATGACGTTGGTGAAGAGCGGAGTTGTGAGTGCTGAAGTGGAATTCCTGTTGCCGTTTGCGGTCGATGACTGTCATGAATACGATGAGAGTCTTCGGGCAGGAATACTGTTGTTGCGATTCAAGAACGATGGACGGGACAAAGCAACGTTTGTTGTGAAACACTCGCTTGTGTTTCCCGCCGTTCCATCGGACAAGTTCACAAAGAAGCCGCCGGAAGACCAGACCAAGAAGCTCGTGAGCGTCAATAACGCGGGGCGCGCGTACGAGATTGTGGCCGAGGGAAATGCAAATGAAGCGAGAATATTCTGGTCGGAACAGGCCGCGCATCGCTCGCACTTCGATGAGCGGATGCTGCACGTGGAATACGAATTCGGTGTAACGTCGCGGCAAACACGCGAGGAGCCATTCATCGTTGCTTTCTCGCCGAAGGGAATGAAGCATGCGTACGCCACGCTGCAGAACTGTCAAGACACCGACGCCGTTGTTGAATGGACGCATGAGCAGTTCGATGAGTTACTCTCCCGCACGGAGCTTGTCACACCGGAACCGGTCGTCAACCGCGGATTGCAATGGGCGAAGG
>CAYJNF010000341.1:0-283 GCA_964370915.1 uncultured Chitinophagales bacterium | reverse complement strand
GGTGAACACGGCGCGGGTGCAACATCAGTTTCGCATCGGCGAAGCGTTTACGAACGACCCGCCGCAAGACATTATTGTTATTCGCGACCTTGGCTGGTATGTGCTCGGCTCCGATTACGTGACGCCGCAATTTTCACGCGGGCTGTTACACCTTGCTGAGAAGTATGCGTTTCCCAACGCCGGCAAGCTGACCGAGTTCATTCGGGCCAACGAGGAGACCCCGGAGCACCACGACTACAAGCTGAACATCAACGACGACACGCCGCTGTATGTGTACGGCTTG
>CAYJNF010000340.1:0-4654 GCA_964370915.1 uncultured Chitinophagales bacterium | reverse complement strand
GTTCATAGGTCATGCGACTGTAGTTCTTGACTGGCGAACCAGCGTAGTCGCCAGACTGGAATCCTTCGCGCGGTTGCAGGTCCCTTGTTACGCGTGAAGTGAAACGAACACCCGGAGCATAGGCCTTGCCTTCGATGGGGACATACACAAATGGACGGATCTTTGAGAGGACTGTCTCTCCCACATCATCAAGGAATGCGAGATGCTCAACGGACGCGAAGCGTTTGACTTTCTTCCTCGCTCCAATGATTGCATCAATTTCCGCGGGAGTGAGAATCGGAATCGAGGCAAGATACTTTTTTGTTGCCGTGTTGAGATTGATCGGATGATCGGTCAGCCAATCAAGCTGGTCGGCAAGCTCGGTGTTATCATTATCTGTCTCCACCTGTTCGAGAAGAGACTCGGCGCTCCCTCCCCGGTCGAGTGAGTCATCCGGTGTTTGCCCGAGAGAAAATGTCGTGACGAGCATGAAACTTGCGAAGACGAGAAGCCGTGGCATACAGGTTCTCCTTCATAGGTCGCTGAGTTTGAGTGAGACCGAGAATTGGTGCGTTATTCCCAGCTCACTGTGCGAAGAGAACGCATAGTCAAGTTGAGCAAAGCCATAGTGAATGCCTACACCAAGATTCATTGTGTTCGGGTCGCTGCTCGATCCGGCTCGCAGAGCAATCATGTCCATTAACTCATACTCGAGTCCGAGATGAAGCGTTGCGGAATATCGAATGTCCTTTTCGAGACTCATGAGTATCGTGCCGGATCGAATGGGACTGTATGAGACTCCCGTTCTGAGCACTTGCGGAAGCTTCTCTTTGGCTTCACCGATTTTCGCAGCGTTGAGATTGACCGCGGCAAATCCCCAACTGATCGCGTCTGAAATCTCGACAAGCATCCCGACATCGACACCTACCGTGGATGCGCTTCCGTAGTTCTGTATGGAGAGCGCATAGTAGTTCAGATTCACGCCGGCGTGTATTGTTGCGGCCACGTCCTCGCTGTAGGAAAGTGCAAGCTGTGTTTCCTTGTACAACTCGAATCCGAATCTTGAAGCCGAGAGCGCAAACGTTCCGAACGAGGTTGGTTCGATGAAGCTGACCGCGCCGTGCGAAAGCTCTTCGAGTTCGAATGGCTGTGGCGTGTAGCTGGCTGAAAGGGTCCGTTCATGAACGCTCTTCAGCGCGGCGGGGTTCGCAAACACCGACCACTCATTGCCGGAGAGGGCAACCGGTGAACCGCCCAATGCAGTCGCACGCCCACCCTGACTCAGTCGTTCAAACGCGGAATACGAGAGATGTGATTGACAACAGAAAAGTGCAACGAGCAAAACGTGTTTCATACTTCCTCCTTATGCTGTCCATGGTTCTATCTGGCATGAGAGCTTCTGCGTTAGCAGCAGGAAAGATTGTATTGAACACAGATGAATAAACGGTTATATTGTCGATACGTTCAACTAGCCTCGGCCTGTCAATGCAAATGCGAATTCTCCTCCCCCACGTCACCATCGCCATTGTTCTTCTCATTTCACTCGTCAATCCCCTGCACGCCCAGGAAGTAAATTGTGCCGTGCGGGTGAATTACGAATCCGTTCCCGCGGGCAACAAGGATCTTCTTGCAACATTTGAATCAGACGTGAAAGAGTACGTCAACAATTACAAATGGGGACCTGAAGTCCTGGAAGAAAAAATCGAGTGCACGCTGGAGATCAACATCCAGACTGTTGTTGGAGAGAACAGGTATTCTGCCCAGGTGTTCATCGGCAGCTCACGCGCAATTTACAACGGCGGCAAGAGTGCCATGCTGCGCCTCGTTGATGACGCGTGGGACTTCATGTACCTCAAAGGCCGGCCACTGAATCACAATCTGTACACCTACAACGACCTTACAAGTTTCCTCGACTTCTACATGCTACTCGTGATCGGGTACGATTATGATTCGTATATGGAAATGTCGGGAACAACATTCTTCCAAAAGGCTGCCGACATTGCAAGCCTTGCCCGCTCAACAGGTGGCAAAGGCTGGCAACCCGCGAAAAGCGGCTACAGCCGGCCTCAACTCATCGACGAGTTGCTGAATGCCAAGTTCGCGCCTGTGCGCTCCGCATCGTACAAGTATCATTTCACCGGACTGGACTCGCTCGCCGATTCCCGTGAGCAGGCCCTTGAACACATCGCCGCAGCGATCAGATCGATTGGCGTTGTCAAAAAAAGCGCCGACCCGCGCAACCAGGTCATCCGCGTGTTCTTTGGCTCGAAATATCAGGAAGTCGCCGAATTGTTTATCGGTTACCCTGATCCGAAAATCTTCCTTGAACTTGCAACCATGGATCCGGAACATCAATCCACCTACGAAGAGTATCGGAAAAAGAAATAGCATGAAATCCTCTTGCGAATGAGCGTGAGGATCGCGGACGATCAGAATCTGATTTGCTCGATGGTGTCGCCTACCTGGATCAGATCAACAACATCCAATCCCGAAATCACTTTTCCAAAAATTGTGTAGCGCCCGTCGAGATGAGGCGTGCTGCAGTGCGTGACAAACCACTGGCATCCCTCGGTGTCTTTCCCCGAACTTGCAACCCCGACTGTTCCCCGCTCATAATGCTCGAACCCGAATTCAGATCGGATTGAATACCCCGGGCCTCCCCATCCGTCGCCGCGGGGATCGCCTCCTTGAATTACGAAGTTCGGTACCACGCGATGAAACACTTTTCCATCGAAGAACTTCTGCTTGATGAGCGAAGCCAAGTTGATGCACGTAAACGGTGCCTCCTCCACAAGAAGTCGAATCGCGAACGTGCCCTTGTCGGTTGCTACGCTGACCACCGGATTGCGGCGGACCGATTCCAACAATTGCCAATCGAAATTGGTGTGTGAAGGTCGCGAATCCGCCTTCACCAAGCGGGCGTGAGACCTTCCCGTCAACGCGCGAAGCGATTTCGCGGCTTCCTGTGCAACCTGGTAGTCACTGTCGTTGAGGCACGATTCGAGCGGAGCAACAAATGCCGGCAGCTTTGTCTCAACCATCGCCTGCATGATGGCGATGATTGTTTCTGAATCCTTCGGCGTTTTCAACGCGCGCAACGATGCGGTCAACGCGGCCACTGCATTCTCATCGATGAATAATGAGTCCGCAAGCGCAGTCGCCGCCGTGATGACCACGGCAAAATCCGGTGACCCGAGTGCTGCGCGGAAAATTTGCTTTGCCGGCTCAACCATGCCGGAGTCTTTGCTGGCAAGCTTCACGCAATTCTGCAGCGACTCCAATGTAATCCGCACAACTTTTGTGTCTTCGTCTTTCGACAGTGCCGTGAGAGATTCCAAAGCATCGTGTGTTGGCGTATAGGCAATGGCAGCTGCGAAGCTTTCCTTCGTGAGAAATGATCGCCGGAACTTGTCAGCGATGACGAGATATGCTTCCGCGTGGCGAAGTTTGCCCAAGGCGATTGCCGCTTCCCTCCTTTGCCGTTCCGAGAACTGCGGCGCCGTCATCACCTCAACAAAGGTTTTCTGACATTCAGCGGAAAACGACGATGAGCCAAGATTCATGTCGCCCAATGTCGCAAGCGTTGTCAACGAAACATGCTCGTTCGAGTCAGCGGTCATGCGCAGCAATGGCGGCAGGAAGCGAACGTATAGCGATGGCGCAACGTGCGTCAGCGCCTTGATGGCATTGACCCGCACCCGCCAATCGCGATCAGACCGCGCGAGGGCAAGCAAAGCGTTCGCGGCCTTCGGTATGGCAACGATTTTGCCAAGCGCCGATGCGATGAACATGCGAACGTCCGGACTTGCGTGCGAAGCCGCCTGCATGATCTGATCTTCATGCCGGGCGAAGAGCGCGGAATCGGCAATACGCATCAGTGCATAGGCAGCCTTCCAGTGATCGCCGCGAAACGAGGGCGCAAGCAGACCCGCCGCAAATTCTGTCGCCACTTTGCTCTTGATTCCCCGATACGCGTAGCGTCCGATTGCCAGAGCAGCCTCCGATTTGATTGCAGGCGATCTGAAACTCTCGCCCGCCGCAACAAGAATACTCAGACTCTGTTCGTTGCCGACCTTGCCGAGCGCTTCGAGGATTCGAATCTGGACACGGCCTTCCCGTTCGATACTCAATCGTCGTGTGAGTGATTGCGAAACGGATGCACGATCAAGGGAATCGATGACGTAGCCCAATTGTCCGAGTGCAAACGACGCGGCGAGGCGAACATCCGCATTCCTGTCGGCGAGAAGATTCTGAAGTTGCGCAATCAGCGACGTATCCTGGATGGAGCCGCACGCAAAAGCGGACTTTGCACGGACTGCGGAGTTCTTATCCTTCAGTAATTTCGAGATGGTCTTTGTGTCGCGAAGGTCTTGCGCGGTAAGTATTGTGTGAAGCAGTGGCGTAGAGAGTTGCTGCGCGTGAACCGTGAAATGCAATGCTACCGCAACAAGGAGGGCTATTGTCTTCATATGGGGTTCAGGACGATCAAATCTACCGGGTAGTCAGAAGCGCAATCCCCCACATCACGCAGGCAATATACCTCAACTCAAAACAAGTGGCAAGTCTTCAAGCATCGTGGAGATCCCCCAAAGCAAACTTCCCGAACCTTGGCATTCTTAAACTCGCTTCGCAGTCTACGACCGCCAATCTACGATTCGTAGAACGGCTCGTAGAG
>CAYJNF010000339.1:0-4667 GCA_964370915.1 uncultured Chitinophagales bacterium | reverse complement strand
GCGGGAAGAATTTCCGCATGCCATCGTCAAGGAAATGGGTGAACTAGGATTTATGGGTATGATGGTCCCCGAGGAGTGGGGAGGTGCGGGTCTGGATACCATCAGCTATGCTTTGGCCATGGAAGAAATCTCCAAGGTCGATGCTTCATGCGGCGTAATCATGTCCGTCAACAACTCGCTCGTGTGCTACGGACTCAACAAGTACGGGACCGAAGACCAGAAGCAACGGTACTTGCGCGACCTTGCAACTGGAAAAAAGCTTGGTGCATTCGCGCTTTCCGAACCGGAAGCCGGAAGCGATGCCTCCAAGCAACGCACAATCGCAGAACGGGAAGGCGATTGTTACGTCCTGAACGGGACAAAAAATTGGATCACCAACGGCTCGACAGCCGATCTTACGATCGTTATGGCGATGACGGACAGATCCAAAGGGGCGAAGGGCATCAGCACGTTCATTGTTGAGAAGGGCACACCCGGCTTCACCACGGGGAAGAAGGAAAGAAAACTGGGTATCCGGAGTTCCGACACGGTGTCGTTGCAGTTTCAGGATTGCAGAATCCCCGCTGCCAACAGAATCATGCAGGAAGGTGAAGGTTTTAAGTTTGCCATGGCTACACTTGAAGGGGGACGGATCGGGATTGCGGCGCAGGCGCTTGGCATTGCACAGGCCTCTCTTGACGCATCGGTTGCGTATTCAAAACAGCGCAAAGCATTCGAGCGACCAATTGCCGAGCTGCAAGCGATTCAATTCAAGCTTGCAGATATGGCAACGAACATCGAAGCGTCACGTATGTTGATTCTGCAAGCGGCTATGCTGAAGGATGCGGGTCAGCCATACGGACACATCGCTGCAATGGCCAAGTTGTTTGCTTCGAAAGTTGCAGTCGAGGCTGCGCTCGAAGCGATTCAGATTCACGGCGGATACGGCTACGTGCGCGAGTATCTGGTCGAACGATACTTGCGCGACGCAAAGATTACGGAAATCTACGAAGGAACCTCGGAGATTCAGCGGATCGTGATCTCGCGAGGATTACTAAAGTGAACCTACTGTTGTTTTTCCATTCCAAACAAAAAGGAGCAGTACTATGAAAAGGAATCTTTGCGTTTTCCTCGCGTCGGCGCTCTTCTTGGTTGTGGCGGCAGGGAGTGCGCAGTCGCAAGTGAAATGGATCGTTGGTGGAAACATGGGCCTTGGCATTACGTCCGGTGGAGGGGGGAGCTCGACAGATTTTACGTTCGGACCGATGGGCGAGGTTTTGCTCAATAAGAACATTGCAGTCGGGTCCGAGTTCGATATCACGACCGCAACAGGAACACCGATAACATGGGCAAACTATTTCAAATACTACTTTACAATCCCAGGTTCAACGATCAAACCGTATGCGCATGCAGGACTTGGTCTTGTGTTTGCGACCGGTGGACCATTCTTCTTCATCCCATTCGGTGGAGGAGCAAGTTTCGGAGTTGCAAAGAATCTCTATATCTCGGCAGATCTTACTCTCGGACCCGAGTTCTACAGCATTTCATATTTTGGATACTCATCGAGCACAACACTTTTTGTAATTACTATTCGACCAGGCATACGCTATGAAATTCCCTGACATCTTCCATTGAACTAGTGGGAAGAGAGTTCATCCAGTCAATTAACAGGTCAAACACTAAAGGAGAGGGGTAATGAAAACACTTTTATATGTTGTCGCTATTGTGGCAATCGCGTCGCTAATCTCTGCTCCATCCGCGAATGCACAGCTCAGTTTCGGTGGTGGTCCGCATGTCGGATTTTCTTTTTCGTCGTTTCCCAAAGCGGTGAAGGACTATTACGGTATGGGGTTGACGTTTGGTGCGCATGGGGATCTCAACATCATAAAATTCGTTACCGTAAGGCTTAAGTTTGACTATAATACCTTTTCTTCCGACAAGGACAAGATTGTTAGTCAGCTCGCCGCAACCAACAATGTGCCGGCAAGCGATCTGAAAATGGAGGGACTCAATGCCGGTGTCATTGTAATAGGAATTGATGGACTCGGTAAAATTCCCACGGGGTCCATGTTCACTCCTTATGGAATATTCGGCTTTAACATGAATTTCTTGAGCGTGAGTGATCCAAAACTACTATACCGCGGACAAGACGTTACAAATCAGGTATTTGGAAAAACGGAAGGCGAAACGAAATTCGGGATTAATTTTGGGGCTGGCGGCGAGATCAAATTTGGCATGGTCAAGGCATTCTTAGAAGTAAAATATGCTCTCATTTTCACATCCGGTGAGGGCACTAATCATCTTCCCATTACGCTAGGTGTATCATTTGGTGGGTGATATGTCCACAATGGTATATTTAGCGCCAGACTGTTGACTGATTCAACCGTTTTCCATATACTTACAGTGGTTTCCTGATGGTCCAACCCATATCATTCACCTAAATCAATCACATCATAAAAGGGGTTAAGTAATGAAAAATCTTTTGGTAGTAGTTGCTCTGATCAGTCTTGTGGCTTTTTCCGCGAATGCCCAGGGGAAAATTTCGTTCGGTGTCGGTGCTGATCTTGCGTTGCCGATGTCGAGCGGATTTAGCGATGGATGGGGAATCGGAATCGGCGGAACGGCAAAGGTCTACTATCCATTCAATGACATGATCACCTTTAACGGAACAGCAGGCTACATGACCTTCTCGGGCAAAGAGCAGACGATCGGTACCGTAAAAGTAACTCCCGGTAGCTGGAGCATGATTCCTGTTGTTGTGGGCGCCCGCTACTATTTCATGCCGGCAACAGCAAAGATGAGATTCTACGGTGCGTTCGATATGGGTCTCATTTTCTCGTCCTATACCCAGAAGACACCGGAAGTCAGAGTCGGGAACATCGTAGTTGTTCCGGCTTCTGAGTTTTCAGCTTCAGGAAGCGATTTCACATACCAACCCGCAGTCGGTTTCGAAGCGAGCAAGTTTGATGTTGCAGTTCGCTTGATGGGTGTTTCCGGTGCGACGAGCGTTGCAGCAAGAATCGGATACATTTTCAACTAAGTCGTTGCAGTTGATTTCGAATCAACAGAGGGAGGCCTTCGGGCTTCCCTTTTTTTGTAGTGCGTCCACGCGGTTGCTTGAACCTCTTCTTGCAATGGTTTTAAGAAATTCATATACTACCGCACGTTCACTATGGGGGGAAGTGGTCAAAACACTCACTCAAGGAAAAACGGAGAGACGGAAATGAAAGCAACCCCCTTTGTTGTTGCAGTCTGCATTGCGCTGGCAATCCCATCCCAAACATATTCGGGAGAGCGCTTTGGCCTACGCGGACATTTCGAGCTGGGCGGCTCACTTGACTTTGCCAGCATTTCCCAATCAGATACGACACTCTCGACGAGTGTGTTCTCAATTTCGCCTTACATCGGGTACTTCGTGGCAAGCAATATCGAAATCGGCCTGCGGCCATTCATCACGATAGAATCGCCGTCAACGGGCAACTCAAGGACCCAGCTTGCAGTCTTTCTCGCACCGGCATACAACTTCCATTTGCAGAAAAGCATCGTCACACCGTTTGTCGAAGGACTCATCGGGTACTCTTCGCTTGATCTTCCTGCAGCTTCGTCAACCGTGCCCGCAACTACAGTCAGTGGGTTTGCATATGGGGGACGCGGTGGTGTAAAGGTTCAGATTTCCGATTTTGGACTGCTTGAGATTGGCATACAGTACGTGTCGCTGGCGCGCACGCCCGATAATGCACCGAAATCAAATCGCGAGAATCGCCTTAGCGTTTCCGTTGGCTTCTCGGTGTTTGCATATTGAACCGACAATTTTCACTACTGTCCGATCATGACAAGGAAGTCTCTCGGCTTCCTTGTTTCGTAAGCTATCCGGCAGTTTTCATGCGTGTGGCTGCGTTGGTTTTTTTCTTTTCATCTGTTTTTTCCTTTGCGCAGGTAGTCAATCAAAATGATTCATCCGCTGTCATTCTCCGGTTTGGCGGCGATGTGCTGCTGGCGGCTCGCTATGAAGAAGGAGTCGGATCCAATCTGACAAAAGCGTTTGAGGGGTTCGATCTTTTTCGGACAGACGATCTTAGTATCGTCAATCTCGAATGTCCGGTAACAACACGCGGAACACGACGCGTCAAGCCATTCACATTTCGGATGAAGCCTGCGGCGCTGGATGCGCTTAAAAGTGCCGGCATCGAGGTGGTGAACCTCGCAAACAACCACATTTACGATTTTGGTAAGGTCGGCTTGTTTGACACGATTCATGCGTTGGACTCCGCCGACATTCAACATGTGGGCGCAGGACGCAATCGGGCAGAAGCGCACACGCCTTTCATCAAGGAGATCAAAGGGCGAAAGATTGCCGTCCTCGGTTACTATGGTCCCGGCGAATCTCCCGCGGCAACGAGCAAAGAAGGGGGCGTCGCAGCCCGCAGACTTGACGCGATAGTGAACGACATTCAGCGTCTGCGCGAAAACAAAAGTGCGGATTACATTGTCATCGTTTTTCATTGGGGAACGGAAAAAGCCACGATACCAGACCGCGAGCAACGTCAACTGGCTCACCGTGTTATTGATGCAGGAGCGGACGCGATCGTTGGCCATCATCCACACGTGCTGCAGGGTATCGAACAGTATAAACACGGCGTGATTGTCTACTCGCTTGGCAACCTGATCTTCGGCGGGAATAGCCGTCA
>CAYJNF010000338.1:0-4695 GCA_964370915.1 uncultured Chitinophagales bacterium | reverse complement strand
AACACTTCGTCTTCATCGCCATCAACGACACAACGTTTGAGAAGCGTGATATTCGCACGGGCGCTGAGACACGTGAGTTTGCAGAAGTGCTTGACGGATTGCTGCTTGGCGAGAACCTGGTTGTGAAAGGTGGATTCTTTTTGAAATCCGAACTCGCGAAGGAGACATTTGGGGAAGAACATTGATCCGATCCGTGGCATTCTGAGGCTCGCTTCTCAGAGCCGAAGAATATGGACTTTGCCGAAAACTAAGCGCGGCTAGGTTCTTCGCCACTAGAAAGCGTGGCTCAGAATGGCGCCGCAAAAGGAAATGAAATGATCAATCGAATAATCGATTTTGCCTTACACCAACGCCTGCTTGTTGTTGCCATGACGATTCTCGTCGCGGCGTTTGGTCTCTATTCCCTTAACAATATTCCCATCGACGCCTTTCCCGATGTCACCAACATTCAAGTACAGGTGATTGCGGAGGCTCCCGGCCTTTCTCCTGTTGAGACGGAGAAACTCGTGACCGCGCCGATTGAGATAGCGATGAATGGTTTGCCGCAACTCACGGAAGTCCGCTCCATCTCGAAGTACGGACTGTCCGTGGTGACTGTTGTGTTTGAAGATGAGGTCGATATCTATTTCGCGCGGCAACTCGTGCTCGAGCGCCTTCAGCAGGCGAGAGAATCTCTTCCGCCATCCGTTCCCGAACCCTCAATGGGCCCGATTACCTCAGGCATGGGAGAGATTTACCAGTACTTTCTCGAGAGTGACAGTCTCGACATTATGGGCCTTCGCACGATTCAGGATTGGATCATCAAGCCGCAGTTGCGAACCGTCCCCGGCGTTACCGAAGTCAACAGCTTTGGCGGGCAGGTGAAGCAGTACCATATCATCGTCGAACCGAAGAAACTGCTGAGTTACAATCTCACGCTCGACGATGTGTTTGAGGCAGTGGAAAAGAACAACTCCGTCGCCGGTGGAGGTTTTCTCGAACATGCGTCGGAGCAGTACATCATTCGCGGCATCGGGCTTGCGCAGAAGGAGCAGGACTTTGAAAACGTCCTTGTGAAGAATGATCACGGGACACCGATTTTCATCAAGAATGTCGCGCGAGTTTCCCTTGGTCCCGAAACACGGCAAGGTGCAGTGGTGATGCAGGGACGTGGCGAAGTGAGTGCGGCAATCGTGATGATGCTGCGCGGCGAGAACAGCCGCAAGGTGATTGAACGAGTTAAGGCAAAAGTCGAGGACATCAACAAAACGCTGCCGCGGCATGTGAAGATCCATCCCTACTACGACCAGACGGATTTGGTGGAGAGAACCATCACGACCGTCCGGACGAATTTGCTCGAAGGCGGGCTGTTGGTGATCGCGGTGCTGGTGTTTTTTCTCGGCGATGTTCGCGGAGCGTTCATTGTTGCGCTTACCATTCCACTTTCGATGCTGTTTGCGTTCATCGGGATGGAATGGCTCGGGTTGAGCGCAAACCTGATGAGTCTCGGGGCGATTGATTTTGGAATGATCGTGGATGGCTCAGTGGTGATGGTGGAGAATTTCGAAAGTCGCCTCTTGCACAAGCAGCCGGATGAGACGAAGGCAAAGCTCATTGCGGGTGCGGCAAAAGAGGTAGGGCGGCCGATTCTCTTCGGCGTTCTGATTATTATTGCCGTGTATCTCCCGATTTTGACGCTCGAAGGAATTGAAGGGAAGATGTTCAAGCCGATGGCCTTGACCGTTGGCTTTGCGCTCATCGGTTCCCTTCTGCTGACAATGACGTTCATACCTGTTGTGAGTTCATTTCTGCTGAAGGAAAAACGATCCCACACTGAACCGAAACTCATTCACTGGATCCGCTTGCGCTATACTCCGCTTCTTGAAAAATCGCTGAAGAAAAAATTCGTCGTCGCCGGCATTGCGATGGCCGTTCTTCTCGGTTCGTTTGCATTGATCCCGTTGCTGGGTTCGGAGTTCATTCCGGAACTCGATGAAGGCTCCATTCTCATTCAACCCATTCGCATGCCGAGCATATCGCTGACCGAATCCATCGAAATGGAAAAGAAAGTCCAGCAAATCATCATGCAGTTTCCCGAAGTGGAGTTCGTCGTCGGGCGCCTCGGCCGCCCCGATATTGCCACCGACCCGATGGGTGTGAACCTCAGTGACGTGTATGTGACGCTGAAGCCGAAATCGGAATGGACAACTGCCGAAACGAAGGAAGAGCTTGTCGAGAAAATGGTTGCCGAATTGAAGCACATTCCGGGAATCAACTACAACATCACGCAGCCAATCGCCATGCGCGTTGACGAGCTGGTGTCGGGAGTAAAGTCAGACGTTGCAATCAAGTTGTTTGGCGATGACCTGAAGATCCTGAAGCAGAAGGCCGATGAGATTGCGGATGTCGTGGGAAAAGTCTCGGGAGCATCGGACGTATCGACCGAACAAATTGCCGGACAGACGTATTTGAACATATACATTGATCGCGGCGCGATTGCGCGCTTCGGGTTGAATGTGGATGATGTGCAGCGAGTGGTTGAGATTGCCATTGGCGGGAAGGTTGCGACGGAAGTCATCGAAGGGCAGGCACGCTTTGCGGTGCTGGTTCGCTATCCGGAAAGCAGTCGTGGTGATATTCAAGGAATAGAGAATACGCTTGTCAGTATTCCGAGTGGCGGAACCATCCCTCTCGCACAACTCGCAAGCATTGTAGCCGAGGAAGGACCTGTGCAGGTCAGTCGCGAATACGGCCAGCGCAGAATTGTGGTTGAATGCAACGTGCGAGGGACTGACATCGGGACATTTGTTGCCGACGCAAAGAAACAAATCGAGGCGTCGGTAAAGATCCCCGCTGGCTACTACATCACGTGGGGCGGACAGTTTGAGAATCAGCAAAGCGCAATGGCGCGACTGCTCATCGTTATTCCCGTGTCCATTTTTATCATCTTCATTCTGCTCTTCACCACGTTTGGTAACCTGCGTCATTCGCTTCTTATTCTGTTGAATCTTCCGTTTGCATTGAGCGGCGGAATCTTCGCGCTGCTGCTACGCGACCTGCATATGAGCGTCTCAGCGTCCATCGGGTTCATTGCACTCTTTGGCGTTGCGGTGCTGAATGGCATCGTGTTGATTTCTCACATCAATCAACTGGTGAAAGAAGGGCATGACCTGCAGTTTGCGATTATCAAAGGGGCGTCCAACAGACTGCGACCGGTGTTGATGACTGCGCTCGTGGCAAGTCTGGGATTCATTCCGATGGCGCTCTCGCACGGAACCGGGGCGGAAGTACAGCGCCCATTGGCAACGGTGGTGATTGGCGGGCTTATCACGTCAACCCTGTTGACTCTCCTGGTTCTGCCCGTGGCGTTTGAATGGATCGAAAGGAGAATGGCGAAGCGCATATAAGTCGTCAACGCTCGAGTCGCGGTTTGCCATTGCTTTGCGGTATTTGTATCTTGTTGCACGATTTCGCAACTAAGAAACTAAGGCTACTATGGCGAACGACGTCTACCGACTCCACGCCGAGGTCTGCAAGACTCTCTCCCATGCAAAGCGGTTGGAGATATTGGATCTCCTCAGAGATGATGAAATGAGTGTGGGGGACATTGTGAAGAAAATGAACGTGTCAAAGGCGAACGTCTCCCAGCACCTTGCCATTCTGCGGAAGGCGGGGATTCTGAAAACTCGTCGGGAGGGACTGGCAATCTTCTACCGTATCTCCAGTGCAAAGGTCACACGAGCATGTGATCTGATGCGAGAAGTGCTACTTGAGCAACACGCAAAAAGGGACTCTCTCCTCAAACAACTCAAGTGAAAGGAAATCACCGTGAATCGAAAGACCATCGTCATACTCGGCGGCGGTGTTGGCGGCATTGTTGTCGCCAATGAACTTCTGCGCAGGTTGGGGCACGAACATAAGGTTGTTCTCGTCGAGAAGAATCCTGTCCATGCTTTTGCTCCGTCGTTTCTCTGGTTGATGACGGGCGACCGTCAACCCGACAAGATTACGAAGCCTGTTCGTTCCCTTGTGCGTCAGGGCGTTGAACTTGTGCAAGGAGAGGCGAAGAGTATCGACATTGCCAATCACTCGGTTATCACGTCGCAAGGTTCACTCATCTACGACTATCTCGTGGTCGCTTTGGGCGCGGAACTCGCACCCGAAAGCATTCCCGGACTTGCTGAAGCTACGTATTCGTTTTACACGTTCGAGGAAACGAAGAAACTCCAGCACGCCCTTGCTCAATTCAACAGCGGAAAGATTGCTGTGGTCGTCTGTTCTCTTCCGTACAAATGTCCGGGCGCGCCGCACGAAGGGGCAATGTTGATTGCCGACTACTTTTCCCGACAGGGTCGGGATGAACTGCGAGATAAAGTGGATATTCATCTTTACACGCCGGAGCCTCAGCCAATGCCCGTCGCGGGTCCGCAGCTTGGCGAAGCAGTGAAGCAGATGTTAGCGTCGAAAGGTATCTCGTTTCATCCGCTTCACAAACTCACATCGGTGGATTGGCACGCGCGCCAACTTCTCTTTGATGGAAAGGACCCGATTGAATACGATATGCTCGTTGCCATCCCGCCTCATCGTGCGCCAAGCATCGCTCGTGAAGCCGGTCTGGCGAACGAATCGGGCTGGATTCCCGTTGACCGTTCGACACTCGGAACAAAATTCGAAAACATCTATGCCATCGGCGACGTTTCATCCATTGGAATTCGG
>CAYJNF010000337.1:0-4715 GCA_964370915.1 uncultured Chitinophagales bacterium | reverse complement strand
GTCTTTTGATCCTTCCCCGTGCCGTGCTTCACAACGCGCGCTTCCGCCATAAAGATAACCTGCTCGGCAATGTTTGTCGTCAGGTCGGCAACTCGCTCGAGGTTTCTGCTGACGCGGATGAGATCAAGTGCAGGTTCAATCGTGCCCGGATCTTTACGCATCATCTCGACCAGGTCGTTCACCACTTTACGATTCAGGTTGTCGATCACATCGTCGTTGGTCAACACAGCTCTGCATTTTTGCGCGTCCTTGTGAATGAACGCGTCAATGGCGTCGCGCAGCATCTGCTTCGTCGTTTCTGCCATGATCGGAATATCCACCAGCGGCTTGATGTGCGGGGCATCGGCAAGCTTCACGGCAGATTGCGCAATGTTCACCGCATGATCGCCGATGCGCTCAAGGTCGTTGTTAATCTTTGATGCGGCCAGTATGAACCGCAGGTCGATGGCCACGGGCTGCTGCAGGGCGAGAATATCCACCACATGATTGTCAATCACAATCTCATACGCGTCTATCTGACGATCGAACACGATCACCTGTTCAGCAATATCTTTGCGTTGCTCGAGCAATGCTTTGATCGATTGTGCGATCGCTTCTTCGGCCAGACTGGCAATCTTGATAATGTTTGACTTCAAGCCGTCAAGTTCATACTCGAAATGTCGCTGCATCTTTTCTCTCGTGATTGTTTCCATGGGATGTTCTAGCCGAATCTTCCGGTAATATACTCTTCTGTCTGCTTCTTTTCAGGAGTGGTAAACATCTTTCGTGTTTCATCGAATTCAATCAGCTCGCCCAGATAGAAGAAGGCTGTGAAATCGCTTACGCGAGCCGCTTGCTGCATGTTGTGGGTAACGATGACGATGGTGTACCTATCCTTCAGTTCATAAATCAACTCTTCGACCTTGGCTGTGGCAAGCGGATCGAGCGCACTTGCGGGCTCATCCATCAGCAGAATCTCGGGGTCAACGGCAAGGGCACGCGCGATGCAGAGCCGCTGTTGCTGTCCGCCGGAAAGTGCCAGTCCGCTCTTTCTGAGATCATCTTTCACTTCATCCCACAGGGCCGCCCGCTTCAACGACCTTTCGACGATTTCATCGAGCCGGGATTTTTCACGGACGCCGTTGATCTTCGGGCCGTACGCCACGTTGTCGTAGATGGATTTCGGGAAGGGGTTTGACTTCTGAAAGATCATTCCGACCCGCTTTCTCAGTTCGACGACATCGACGTTCTTATCATAGATGTTCACATCGTCGATCAGTACATCGCCGTGAATCCGCACACTGTCGATAAGATCATTCATGCGGTTCAGGCTTCGCAGGTAGGTTGACTTTCCACATCCCGAAGGACCGATAAATGCCGTCACCCTATTGGGGAGAATCGACATGCTGATGTCTTTCAGAGCCTGCTTCTCACCGTAATGAAGATTGAGACTTCGTGTCACTATTTTTGCCGTATTCTGAGTCATGAGCGAATCACAGTTATTGAATCTGCCGTGCGCGCATACGCGAGCGCAGAATGATTGCAGACAGATTGAGTGCGAACGTCAGCATCAACAGCACCAGCGTTGTTGCGTATTGTATTCCTTTCGTCGCGTCGACATTTGTGGATTGTGTTGACATGATGTAGACGTGATAGCCAAGGTGCATGAACTGACTGGAGAATGAATCGGGAAGCTGTGGCAGAAAGTACGCCGCTCCCGTAAACAGAATCGGGGCAACTTCGCCCGCACCGCGGCTTACAGCAAGGATGGCACCTGTGAATATACCATTCATCGAATTGGGAATCACAATCTTCCAGATCGTCTGCCATTTCGTTGCTCCGAGTGCAAGACTTGCCGCCCGCAGCTCTGCGGGCACATTCTTGATCGCCTCCTCCACCGAGACGAAGACGACCGGAAGGGTCAAGAGCGCCATCGTCAAACTCGCCCACAACACATTCGGTTGAGCCCATTTCAATGTAACGCCGCCGCTGAAGATCTTGTCCATTCCCGTTCCTACAAACTGAACGAAGAAGCCAAGTCCGAACAGTCCAAACACTATCGAAGGAACACCTGCAAGTGTGTTTACCGCGAAACGGATCGAGCGTGCAAGAATCGACCGCGAGCTTGCATACTCGCTCAGGTACAATGCCGTGATTGCGCCGGCAGGAACTCCGGCCAGCGCCATCAACAACACCAACATGACCGTCCCGACGATGGCGGGAAAAATGCCGCCAGCCGTCATCCCTTCCCGGGGAGCCGATGTGAGAAACTCCCAGCTCAGCGTGTCGCGACCACCGAGGAAAATGCTGGCGGTCATCCAGATCATGATGGCAATAATGAGAAACGTTGCCACGCTGCTGGTGCCGATCACCCACGTTCCCATGATGCGCCGTCTGATCGTCATTACGATGCTCCTCTGAAGCGCTTGAGTAATCGTTGACGAATGAAAATTTCCGCAACCGCATTGAGTGCGAACGTAAAGACAAACAGCACCGCTCCGATGAAGAACAAGACGTGATAGTGCGCTTCGCCGAACACGACTTCCGCCATCTCGGCTCCGATTGTTGCCGACATCGTGCGCACCGGTTCGATCAAGCTGAAAGAAAGCAATGCAGCGTTGCCTGTCGCCATCAACACAATCATTGTCTCGCCGAATGCGCGGCCGAAGCCGAGGAGGACTGCCGCGAACACGCCGGGAGTCGCCGCCGGAAGCGTAACAAACAGCGCGGTTTGCCATCGCGTTGCACCCAGCGCAAGGCTCGCTTCGGTCATGAATTGCGGAACCGCCGTGAGTGCATCTTCCGCAACCGTGTAGACAATGGGAATTACAGCAAGCGCCATCGCAAGGCCGCCGAGCAAAGCATTCAGCCGGTATTGATACCCGAATGTGGTTTGCATGAGCGTTGCCAGCGTGACAAGTGCGAAGAAGCCAACGACAACCGAGGGGAATCCGGCGAGTAATTCAATTGCCGGCTTGATGTACTCGCGGGACCATCGGGGAGCAAATGATGACGTGAACAACGCGGCAAGTACGGCAAGCGGTGCAGCGATGAAGAGAGCGATGATTGTAACCTTCAATGATCCGACCACAAGCGGCCAGAGTCCGTACTTCGGTTCGTTCCCGACCGGCTGCCAGTAGATGGACAGAAGGTTTGACCATGTCGCTTCCCCTTCCGATCCGGCAGTTTCAACCGAAGGCTTCGAGTCGGACTGTTGCTGTAATTTCCTTGCGCCTTCGCCGAGCGATTCATCTCCGTACGTTTCGTCCTCCTCCTTCATCACCTGTGGAGTCGTCTGCACAGTCTGTGGCGTGGACAAAAACATTGGCGCAGCCTCGCGGAACACAAACACAAAGATGAGTACAATTGCCGCGAGCGAAACAAACGCAACCGTGGTAATCGCCTTCTCTGCCAGGAATTCGTCCCACCGGAACCGCTTCTGCAAATCTGCTTTGGTGAACCGCGCCGAGGTTCCTCCGTTCATCCGGCCACTCCCATTGACCCTGTGCTGGCTCACCTGCGGCATTGATATTTTCAGATTCGTCTCCACGTCAGCGAATCGGGAAGTAGCCTACGTTTGTTACAATCTGTTGACCGGCATCGCTCAAGATCCAATCGATGTACTCTTTGAGAGCACCGGTCGGTTTGTTCTTCACATACATAAACAGAAAGCGGCTCACGGGATAGTCTCCCGACTTGATGTTTTGAAGAGTCGGAGCGAATGCCTGGGATTTGTCGTCGAGCTTGATCTTGAGTTCGCGTATTCCTTTGCCGTACGCCGCGCCACCGTATCCCACTCCACCCTTGTCTTTCGCAACGGCATTCACGACCGCGGCTGTGCCGGGCATATTCTGTGCAGACGGCGCAAAATCTTCGCCCATCAGAATGTTGTCTTTGAAGTAGACGTACGTTCCAGAATTGTTCTCGCGGCTGTAGAGAATAATGCGTTCATCCTTGCCGCCAACTTGCTTCCAGTTGGTGACCTTGCCTTGATAGATGTCCTTCAGCTGCTGCATCGAAAGTTCCTGCACCATGTTCGCTTCGTTCACATAGATGGAAAGTCCGTCGAGTGCACATTTGATTTCGATGCCGCGTGTGCCGTATCGTTGTTTCAACTTGTCGCGCTCCGCGGGCTTCATCGGGCGCGATGCGTTACAGATGTCGGTCGTCCCGTTGATGAGCGCAGAGATGCCCGTTCCCGATCCACCACCCGTCACCTGGATGACGACGTCCTTGTGAATGGCCATGTATTTCTCCGCCCAACGCTGCCCGAGAATCACCATGGTGTCGGAACCTTTCACGGTAATCTTGCCCTCGCCGCGAAGCAACGACCCGCTTGTCAGCATGAGGACCGTAAGAATCAAAACAGACTTTTTCATTATTGCTCCTTAGAATTTGTATTGAATTCGAAACGTGAACACGTTGTCTCTAACGTCCTGCGTATACGGAAAAAGCGGAGAGGTAGCAGAAAACTTCGCTGCGTCGAGCGCTTCGTTCTTCACCCATTCGTAGTAGAGGACAAACTTCACTGTCGCATCCCAGTGATGGATGAATCCAAGTCCGAACGTGCTGTACTTGATGTCCGCGACAGTAAGATTGCTCAGTGTTGTGAAGTCTGATGCAACAACATTTGTGTTCGGGTCATACACATCGTATTTCAGAATCACCTGGTTCTCATCACCGACATTCTGCACCAGATTAACATACCAGCCGGCGATACTCCGTTTGTACAGCGC